>JAGHBH010000049.1 GCA_021161085.1 Thermoplasmata archaeon
GTTGTCTCCTTCTCCTTTTCCACCGTACTGAGAGCCGTTGTCTGTCAGTATTTCTCTTGGAGTGCCGTGGATTTAACTCCATTACCTTCAACCGAACACTTCGCTTGTCCAACATAAGTCACCCACCCGTCTGGGAGGGCGACAAATGTCATTAACCTACACACACAAAGCAGGGACAGCCAACATATTTATATATGGCCATACGGGAAAAGGGTCGCCCATGGAAGAAAAGATAATGTGTGTGAGGTGCGGCGCTAGGGAGGCCGTGTTCAGGGGCCTGTGCAGGAGGTGTTACGCCCGGGACCACCTCCTTCTCTCCCTTCCGGAGTACGTGGACGCCGTCGTGTGCCCCCACTGTGGGGCTATGAAGAGGGGAGAGCACTGGCTCGACCTGGAGAATATGGAGGCCGTGGTCCGGAAGGCCGTGGAGGACGCCGTGGCCATAGGCGGGGAGGTGGGATACGCCCGTGTATCCCTTGAGATACAGATGGAAGACGAGAAAGTTTACAGGGTCCGTGTCACGGCCCTGCTGGACGGAGGAGGAGATATGGAGGGGGCGGAGGTGGAGAGGAGAGCCGAGACCCTTGTGAGGATTTCCAGCGAGACGTGCGACGTATGCAGCAGGAGGCACGGGGGATATTACGAGAGCATAGTCCAGATAAGGAGGAGGGACAGGAGGCTCTCCGCAGAGGAGGTGGAGGCGTGGAGGGAGAGGGTGGTGGATATGATGGCACACATATCCCTCCACAACAGGCAGGTGTTCATCTCCAGGATGGAGGACATGCACGGCGGCCTCGACGTATATCTGAGCACCACCGACGCCGGAAAACAGATGGCCAGGCAGATAGCCAGGGAATACGGGGCCTCTGTCAAGGAGTCGGGAAGTCTGGCCGGCCGGAGAGACGGGAGGGATTTCTACCGGTCCACCTTCAGCGTCCGGCTTCCACCCTATGAGAGGGGGGATTTCATAGCCCTGGGGGAAAGGGTATACAGGGTTCTTCGCATCACGAGGGACAGCGTCCATCTGCTGGACCTGTCAACGGGGGAGGAGATGCGGGAGAAGAGGGATATAGACGACCGCCTGGATTATCTGGGAGGAGAGGAGGCGGTGGTCGAGGGTGTGGTGGTGTACGACGGGGGGGACGAGGTGCAGATAATGGAGCCCGGCTCCTACAAGACCCTGCAGATAAAGAAGCCCGCCCACTTCTCCGCCGGGGAGGGGGAGAGCGTCCCGATAATATTCTACAGAGACAGGGTCTTCGTAGTATGATATTATGAGGTCGATGGATGAGAATGGGAGGCCATGGGTTGGAGCATGAGATGAATTTGTTCACCGTTCCTCCATGGCGGCCAGTATGGATTTTTCCACATCGGCAACATCCCCGGGTCCCTCGCACCCCCTATAGGCATCCAGCCTCTCCCTGTTTATCCCCAGGAAGGTCGGACCCCATTTGAACTTGGACAGCAGAAGGACGGCCTCTTCCTCTCTCCCGCAGATGTAGAGGGCCGCCGAGAGGGCTTCCACCGAGGAAAGTTTCATGGGTCTGCCGTAGTTGACCGGGTTCGCCGCCACGAGAAAAGGAAGCCGCCTTGGTCTGCCAGCCTTCTCCAGCCGGGAGAAAACCTCACGGGCGTGTTCCCAGGAACAGTCCACCACCACCATCCCCCTCCTGTCCAGGTATGTCCGGTCCGCAGGGGAGAGCGGGACATCCGAGAAGGGGTCCAGTATCAGCCGTCCCCTCAACCTCGACAGGGGCAGACGTCCCCCCGGCCTGGCTTCCAGGATCCGTGCCATGTCGAACCTGGCCAGTTTCAGCCCCGTGCATTTCTTTCTGTCGCACTGGTTGAAATGCAGGATGAAAAGAGGGGGCATCGCCGGAGCAGGTGTTCTCTCCGGTCCGGTGGGGCCCCGGGTGGCGGTCTTCCCTCTTTTTGTCCCTCCCCTGCCTTTCATAGGAACTCCCTCTCCAGGTAGCCTCTTATGGGCTGCAGGGGTTCAAGGTCGCCGTCCCAGTCTGCCAGAAGTCCGCCGAAATGTCCTTCTATCGCCTCCAGGGCCGCTCGCATCTTCTGATGCAGAAGCTCCGTTCCCCTGCCCTCCAGGACAACGGCCATGAAGGTGTATCTGCCGTTCTCCACATGGATCTCCAGGTTCCCGTATTGCAGCCTCTTCAACGAGTCCGTCTCCCCGCCCATCTCGCCGAAGGAATCCTTTATGAAGTTCTGCACCGCCGACAGCATTCCGCCCAGAATGTCCTCGTCCGGCCCCCCGGACGGCTCGTCCCTCCGGGGTATGTGGAAGAGGAGAAGGCCCGACTGGTGTATGAGAAATATCCTTCTAACGGTATAGAGGGTCTCCGGTTCCATGAGACGCCCGCTCTTCTTGGCATAGACCACGCCGCCGAAGGCATAGGCCAGATGCAGGTATGCCATCACGTAGAAGCCGGTGAAGAGGAACACCGCCTCGGGCCCCACATATCCTGTGGTGACCGCGCTGGCCAGATCCGCGAAGGTGAAGAGGAACATGCCTATGGTCACCGACATCCAGTAGGAGGCCAGTTTTCCCTTCTTGTAGACATGGAGGAGGAGCAGGAGGGAAAGCAGCAGCAGGACATCCAGATAAGGATAGGCTATGGCGATCATCTTCCTGGGTAGAGAGGAAAGATGGGGGGAACCCGCCACGGCCACACCTATCAGGACAAGGAGAATCAGGAAGAAGGAAAAGGCGCCCAGGACCGTGGAAAAGAGGGACCGGACGTCTGCATACTCGGCGTATTTGAAAAAGGTGGTCCAGCAGGAGTAGAGGATGGGAACATATCCCGAGAGCCACAGCAACTGCAGAATATAGACCCCCATGGTGGACCCGCCCCCCCTCTCCATCAGCACGTCTCCCAGCTCCGCACACCAGTACAGGAGGGCGAACAGCATGAAGGACCTGGACAGCATGGAGAACTCCCTGTCCGGTGCGCCGGTGTGGGAGAAGAACGCCAGTATCCCCAGGAGGGAGAGGGATACGAGGGTGACCGCCCGCAGGTATATCAGGTCATAGGGATATGAAAGGAAAAGGTGGAAAAACGAGGCCGCCAGTATCAGAGGAAGGAATATCCTGTATCTTCTGGACACGGCCGGGGTCTCCTCCATGGTACTCATACCCCGCATGGGATACCGGGGAATAAAACTTCCGGGACGGGATACACGGGAGGTATGAGATACATAAAGGCACAAAGGCGGTGCGCCGGGAAAGTAGATAAACCGCGGGCCCCATGCCCCCCTCTCCGGAGGAGGATAACAATGACGGAGACTCCGAGGGAAAGAACGGGAGATCATCTTCAGGTTCCAGAGGTCGTGGAGGACACCGCCAGGAAGATAGAGACCATGGAGATAAGGGGGGCGGGCCTCATAGCGAGAAGTGCCGCCGATGCCTTGGTCAGGATGGCGGAGGAACACAGCGGGGAGGAGTTTGAGGAGATACTGTGGAGGAGCGTTGAGAGGCTCATATCCACCAGACCCACGGCCGTTTCGCTCCGCAACGCCCTGGTGGAGACGGTTCTCGGGACGGACAGGGAATCGGACCCCGGGGCGAAAAGGGATACGGTCATCCGCAACGGCAGGGCCTTCATCCAGCGGTCTCTCTCCGCGGTGGAGAGGATAGCGGAGACCTGCTGGAGCCTCATACCCTCGGGGGGGACGGTGCTCACCATATGCAACAGCACCGTGGTGGTGGAGACCATCAAAAGGGCGTGGAAGGAGGGTAGGGTGGAGGGGGTGTACACCTGCGAGACAAGGCCCCGTTTCCAGGGAAGGATCACCGCCAGGAAGCTGGTTGAGGCAGAGGTGCCCACGACGATGATAGTGGATTCCGCCGCCCGCAAGTTCATGCCGGAGGTGGATATCGTTCTCGTGGGGGCCGACACCGTCACCGCCAGGGGGAACGTTTTCAACAAGATAGGGACCAGCCAGATAGCCGCATCCGCCAGGGATTTCTCCGTGCCCTTCTACTCCTGCGCGGAGACCTACAAGATATCCCCCTGGACCCTCCATGGGGGAAAGGTGGTGGTGGAGGAGAGGGACCCCGGTGAGATATGGGACGACCCGCCGCCAGGGCTCAGGATAGCGAACCCGGTGTTCGACATGACCCCCCACGAGATGATAAGGGGGATATGCACGGAAGTGGGGATCCTCCGGCCTCCGGAAATACGTCCCATGGCGGAGGAGATGGCCGTGAGATATGGCGGGTTGCTGGAGAAGATGGACGTTCTGGGGGCAAAATATTATTGAAGGATGAAGGTCATAACCCGTGATTCCGGGGATAGGAAAGGAAGGGATAGAGACCCGGAGGTGGACAGATGCACGGAAGACCCACGTTTCGCACCAAGAAAATAGACCTGGTGTCAGACAGACCGGTGGCTGTGCTCAACGTCAAGGACGCCCAGGACATGAGCATAGTGGCACAGGACAGGATACTCATAGAGAGCAGGGGAAAGGAGATAGTGGCGCTGGTTGAGATAACCTCCAGCCTCGTGGGTCCGGGCTGCATGGGCCTCAGGGGCGGCGTCCTGGACCATCTGGGGATAAGGGAGGGTGATGAGGTCGTGGGCGTGCCGGCGGAGAAGCCGCAGTCTGTGGAGTACATAAAGAAGAAGATGGACGGCGGAAGGCTGACCAAGGATGAGATAACGGCCATTGTCAGGGATATAGTGAGGCGGAACCTCAGCGACATAGAGCTGGCGGCCTATGTATCCGCCGTGTACACCCGGGGGATGGACATAGAGGAGACCAGCTATCTGACCAAGGCGATGGTGGAGACCGGAGAGACCATAGAGTTCAGCCGTGGGCCCATATATGATTTTCACAGCGTGGGAGGTGTGCCAGGCAACAAGATAACCCTCATGGTGGTCCCCATTGCCGCCGCCGGGGGGCTGTTGATACCCAAGACATGCAGCAGGGCCATAAGCAGCGCCTGCGGGACTGCGGACATATTCGAGGTTCTCACCAACGTCTCCCTGTCCGTTCATCAGATAAAGACCATAACTGAGACCGTGGGCGGGGTCATAGCATGGGGTGGTGCGGTCAACATGGCTCCGGCGGACGACCTCATAATCAGAGCGGAATATCCTCTCCAGATAGACCCCCACTCGCAGCTCCTCGCATCGGTTCTGGCCAAGAAAAAGGCCGTGGGGTCGGAGAGACTGGTCATAGACATCCCCATGGGCCCAGGGACCAAGGTCCCGGACTATCCCACGGCCAGAAAGTTCGCCTCCGATTTCATAAAGCTCGGAGAGACTCTCGAGATGGAGGTGGAATGTGCCATCACCTACGGGGGACAGCCTGTGGGACATGCCATAGGACCGGCGGCGGAGGCGAAGGAGGCAATGGCCGCGCTCGAGGGCAAGAAGGTGCCCAACAGCCTCCTGGAGAAGGCCCTGGGAATGGCGGCCATACTCTTCTCCATGGACGGCCGGGCCGATCCCCACGGGCTCGCCAAGGAACTGCTGACCTCCGGAAAGGCCCTGGAGAAGATGAAGGAGATAATAGAGGCCCAGGGCGGGAACCCGGACATCACCTCGGACGACATCCAGATAGGCGAGCACAAGTATGAGTATGTATCCAGAAAGGACGGATATGTCAAGGGTATAAAGAACAAGGCCATCGTCAAGATAACACGGGCGGCCGGTGCGCCCAAGGACAAGGGTGCCGCCGTTCTCCTTCACGCCAAGGAGGGAGACAGCGTTGACCCCGGCGACGTGCTGTTCACCATCCACGCCGACAGCGAGAGAAAGCTCCGGGATGCGGTTTCCGTGGCCCAGAGGCTGAATCCCATAACCGTGGAGGGGATGATACTGGAGCAGATACCCCCCTCCCACAGGATATATTCGGAACCGGGAATACACACGGAACAGAGGGGCGATCGTGCAGCCTGAGACGTCTGCTGCTACACCCTTATCTCCTTCCACTTCCCGGAGCGGAATCGAAGAAGTATGACCGCACTCCTGGCATAATACTCCGTTATCATGGCCAGCCAGACACCGTATATCCCCAGAGGGGTCATCGTCCCCACAACGACCGCTATGGGTATCCTGACCCCGTAGAGGCCTATGGTGGATGCGTAGAGGGGATATCTGGTGTCCCCCGCTCCCCTCAGCGCCCCGGACAGGGTGAAATGTATCGCTATGGCCGGCTCCCCGAGGGCCAGTATCCTTATGAAAACCACGGCGAGAGCCACCACTCCCTCATCCCTGATGAACACCTCCGCCAGGGGGCGTGCGAAGACGAAGAGCAGGGCGGCCAGCGTGGACATCACCACCAGGGCCATCTCCAGTGAGAACCATCCGCTCTCCTCGGCCATAGCGGGATCCCTCTTTCCCAGATACTGGCCGGTGAGTGCCGTGGCGGCCGTTGCGAAGCCCAGGCCGGGCATGAAGGAAAGGCTCTGCACCCTCATACCTATGCTGTGAGCCGCCACGGCCGTGTCCCCGAAATGGACCACTATGGTCATGTACACCAGAAAGGCCACCTGGATGGCGAGCTGTTCTCCTCCGGCGGGAGCACCCACACGGAATATCCGCACCATCATCTCCGCGTCAGGAGAGAAATATCCCACCCTCAGACGAACCTCCCTGTTCTTCCTGACCATCAAGGCCAGATAGATCGCCGCCCCCACCAGGATGGAGATAAGCGTTCCCAGGGCCGCCCCCCTGACCCCCAGGGCGGGGAACCCCAGGACACCGAAGATGAGGACATAGTTGCCTATGATATTGACCAGGTTGGTGATTCCGTTGACCACCATGGGAAGACGGGTGTTTCCCGAGGCTATGAAAGAGGAGGCGGCCACGGAGATTATGGCGAACATGGGCGCTCCGGCGAACACTATCCTAACATACTCCTCTCCCAGCACCGTCATCTGTCCTTCTGCCCCGTATACGCCCACCAGGATGCCGGGTCTAAGAACCCCCACCAGGAACAGGGGCACGCTTATGAGAAGGGTGAGCATCAGCGACTGGGCCACAGCCCGATCCTTGTTCTCTGTGTCGCCGGAGCCGGTGAACCTGGCCACCAGGGCGATGGTGCCCGAGGTGATGGCCATGAACACCGTCATCACTATGAACAGCAGCTGCCCTCCGAGTGTCACACCGGCCACCGCCGCCCTTCCCAGGGTGCCGACCATTATTATATCCGCCGTCACCGCCGCCGTCTGGAAAAGGTTGTTCAGGATAGCCGGCCAGGCGAGGGAAAAGACCCGTCGTTTCATGCCCTCACGGCTACCGCCCCCCTCCGCCCTCTCCGGCCGTTTTTTTCTCCCTCCCTCTCTTCCCCTCTCTCCCATCCGCTGTCCGGGCCCCTCACCCCCGGCTCTCTCCGGGAAAGAAAGTTCCCCCCTCTCGTCCGTGTCCATAGGGGTCTCTAGAGGGGTGGAGTTCACAGGCTCTCACTGATTA
>JAGHBH010000105.1 GCA_021161085.1 Thermoplasmata archaeon
CTCTTCCCCCACATAGACATCGAAACCCAGCGGAGAGGGCTCCACACCCAACGCCCTGCCCACGGCCCTCACCGTGCTGCCCGGACCCAGAACGATCTTTCCCCCGCCGTACTCGTCCCGGATGAACTCACCCATCCCCTCCAGGGATTCGCTCTCGTCCTCCAGACGGAAGACGCTCTTCCCCACGATCACCACATGGGGAGAAGAGGGAGTCAAAGCCACATCGTACAACCTTGCCTTCACCTCGCCCCCCCTATAGGCATCCTCGTCTATATCCAATATCTCGGTCTCAACAGACGTTCCCGTCTCCATGTACTCCTCCACGGCACCGGCGGCCTCCAGGGGGTTGGGGGAGAAGACACCGGAGAACATCTTCACACCGGCCGGAACCCCGAGAACGGGCAGCCGGCGGCCCACACCACGCACCACATCCCTGGCGGTCCCGTCTCCTCCCACGAAGGATAGAAGATCCACACCCTCGTCGGCCAGAATGCCCGCCCCCCGGGCGGTGTCATCTCCCGAGGTCTCCTCGCCCAGAGGCATGTCCACCACACGACATCCGATCTTCGCCTCGGCACACTCCTCCTCACCCATCCGGCCGGGAAGGGTCACCACCTCCAGATCCAGCACCTTCAAACCCCTCAGGAACTCCACGGCACGTCTGGGGGCGACGGGCACCGCCCCCCTGCGCACGGCCTCCCTCCACAACCCGCCGTCGGTGCCCTTCAGACCAACGGTGCCTCCCATGCCCGCTATGGGATTGACCAGAAAGCCCAGTGTGAACATGGACACACCGAAAGACGCGGGGGATAAAAAAATGGCGGAATCCCTGTGCCCGTCTATCCCGCAGGCTCCGGGGTCTCCCCGGGTTCGGAGACCTCCACTATCTCCACCTCGAAGGTGAGGGTCTTCCCTGCCAGCGGATGGTTGAGGTCCACCACCACCGTATCCTCCCCCACGGCACCTATCACCGCCAGGACACGCCTTCCCGCAGGGTCCTCCAGCTCTATCATCATCCCCTCCTCCAGGTCCACGGAGCCGAACTCCCCCCTGGGGACCTCTATCATGTACTCGTCATGCCTCTCTCCATAGGCATCCTCCGGAGATAGGGTGAATGTTTTCTTGTCCCCGGGCTCCATGCCCTCAAGCGCCTCCTCGAAGCCGGGTATTATCTCCCCGGCCCCCATGGTGAACACCAGGGGCTCATCCCCCTCGGAGGTGTCGAACACCGTGCCGTCATCCAACATTCCCTTGTAGTGGACGGAAACCCGCCTTCCTTTCTCGGCCTTCATCACATCACCATCTCTCTATCGGGGCCGACGGGATGAGAAACACGGGATAAGACCCCACGACATCACACCATGCCGGAGGAGGAATCCCCGGGGTTCCCGTCCCAATCTTCCCACGGCCTCTATCAGATGGAAGTATTTAAACGATTGCGAAGCAAGGCATGTGCCGTCCGGATGGGTTCACCACTGCTCCCAGTACCTGGGCACATCAGTCGGAGGCTTCTCTCCGGGGCCGTACTTTCCACCCCACCTGTTGAGGCCCGCCTTTTCGTCTTCCTCTATCTTCCGCTGGAGCATCTCCAGCATCTCCTTCTCGTCCCCGAAGCCCAGGGCACGCATCTTCTGAGGGGTGGGTATCCCGTTCGGTGTCCACCCACGGCGGTAATACACGGCATCCGCCAGTTTCTCGTACTCATTCCGCCTGTAGTCATACAGGACCTTTATCCGTTCGGGGATGCTCATCGCCTCCACCTGCTCCTTGGTGTAGCCCAACTTCTCTACCAGCTGGCGGTCGTAGCGCTCCTGTCTGGATTCGTACTCCAGTTCCGTGAGAGGCCCCATGGATCTGTATGGTATCCAGTCGTCCTTCCGGGTGCCGCGTCCCATCCAGACGTTCATCGCCCGCTGCCAGTTGTACGCCCTCTCGCTCTGGAGTATGAGGTCTTCCTTGGTCACATCCCAGCCGGTGACGGCCTTCTGGAGTTCCACGTAGTTCTGCACGTGCTCGGGCACCTTCGCCGGCTCGTCAGTCTCCGCGTTGTCCGCCGGCTCTATGTCGTTCCAGGGGAGCTTGCACAGCCCGTTGAGGCCGAACCACGTCCGCCACATGGGGAAATAATGGAGGGCCTCGGCCTTGTCCTCGAAGGTGGGTATGGCGTTGTTCACCATGTCCATGAAAATGAGCCATGCCTCGTCATGCTGGGGGCCCTTGAGCGTCAGACCGTAGCCGCCCTGCATGGCCAGCGACTCCTTGGTGACGTACTCGGAGAACTCCAGGCCCTTGGATTCCATGCCCGCGTCCTCGATAAGCTGGGGGTCTCCCCATCCCTTCTCCTTGAGCCAGTCCTTGACACGGCGCACACCCTTGGCCGCCACCTGGACGAACTCGCCCTTGTCGCCCCGGGCTATCCGGTGGAGGAGTTCCATGACCGCCTCGGCGTTGCCGAAGCACAGTTCCAGACCGTCACACCGCTCCTTGTTGAGGATGCCGTATTCGTACATCTCCATGTAGAATGCTATAGCCGTGCCCGTGGATATGGTGTCCAGCCCATATGTGTCGCAGTAGAAGTTGAACTCGAGCACCCACCAGGGCTCCCAGATGCTCATGTTCGCCGCGCACCCGAGGGTCTCGTACTCCGGCCCGTCCACGGTCACCTTCTGTCCCTTGTAGGGGCCGGTGCGGAGCTCGAAGCCGTCCACGGTCTTGGCGCAGGCCATCGTACACCCGTACCAGCATCCGTCCGGTATTATCTGGGTGAAGTATTCGTACATCTTCTTGGAGGAGATCTTCGGGGCCTTGGGGTGGCTGCCGAACCTGTAGTTCTCCGTTGGTAGCAGGTCGTAGTCGTTCATTATCTCCACAAGGTGGCTGGTGCCCACGACCCGCATGTTGCACTGATGCCTGTCCAGGTCCCTTATCTCCTTGTGCATCTTTATACCAAGCTCCGCCAGCTTGTCCGGGTCCGCCGGGTTGTTGTCCACCCCGGTGATCTTCTCAACACGCACCACCATTCCCTTGAGCTTCTTGTCCCGGAAGACCGTCCCCAATCCTCCCCTCCCCGCCTGTTTCACCCTTGCCACCTTTCGCCTTATGTCGTAGAAGGAGGAGTTGAGTATGCCCCAGTAGCTGTGCTCGGCCCCCCTGCCGGCGGTCAGGGTGGAGACCTTCTGGCGAGCGTGTTCGCTGTCGTCCTCCGCATACATGCGGATCAGCTGCTCGGCCAGCAGATGGGTGTCCACCTCTTCCTTGGGTGCGGTTTCCACCACGATCTTTCCCTCGACGCCGTCGATGAACACCACCACATCCTCACTGGCCTTTCCCTGTATCTCCAGAGCGTCGAATCCGGCGAACTTCAGATAGGGACCGAAGAAACCGCCGACGTTGCTGTCTATTATCATGTCCGTGGAGGGGGACACCGTCAAACAGATGGACTTTCCGGTCCCGGGATACTGGGTGACGCCGCATATCGGCCCGGTGGTCACCGCTATGATGTTCTCCTCGCTGTTCCACCGGGTGGTGGGTTTGATGCCGTCCCACAGGAGCTTCAAACCGAAACCGCGGCCGCCGGTGAACTTCTTCTTCATATCCTCCGTGACCTCTTTCTCCCGTATCTCTCCGGTGGAGAGGTTGATGTAGAGGGTGCGGCCGGCAAAACCCCTCTCTATGGGCTTCTTCTCGTATCTGTACTCAAACATCTTTTTGTGGCCCGCCCTCAGTTCTTCAATATTCCATTCATGGGGGGTGTTCCCCGTGTGAAAACCGTTCTCGTCTTTCTTCAATATCGCCATGCGATTCACCTCTTCCTCTTCTCTATCTCTCCAACGTTTATCTCTCCAGTTCTCTCACGGCCCCCATCTGTAGTGGACCACCTGTTCTATCTCCTCGACATCAACATCCATGAAGGACAGGGCACCGGTCGGACACGCCCGGATGCAGGCCCCGCAGGATATGCACTTGAACGGCTGGAGGACCCCAGGGGCCTTCCTCATCACATCGTAGGGACAGAAGCCCACGCACGACTGGCATCCTATGCAGACCTTCTTGTCCAGGAAGACTATGCCGTTTGGCCGCCTGGAGATGGCCTCGACCGGACAGACGTCGATGCACAGACCGCAGTGTATGCAATTGGTCATCTTCAGCCTATCCCCCTCGCGGATTATCCGGATGGCCGAGTGCTCTCCCCCTGTCTCGTCCCCGAACATCACCTTGGAACACGCCCTCTCGCACTCCAGGCA
>JAGHBH010000013.1 GCA_021161085.1 Thermoplasmata archaeon
GCTGATATCTCCCGGGGTCGTGGATGGGGTGCGGGCGGCGGGAGTTTCCATGGGGGAGATGATGTCGTTTCTGGAGAACAATGACAGCCATACGTTCTTCAAAAGATACGGCGGCCTGGTGAAGACAGGCCCCACGGGGACCAACGTCTGCGACCTGTCTATGGGCATCGCGGTCCCCCCAGATGCCCATCCGGCCTGAGCGGACCCGTGATTTACAGGAGACCCATCTCCGCCAGTTTCTCCGGCAGGTAGGTGTCGGTGACATAGTCCAGGCCGTACTTGGCCAGGGCCTGCTGTTCGGCCTTCTTGTTTATCTTAAGCATGAGCTCTATCTCGTCACGCCACATCCTGCTGTTGAACCTCGGGTCGGAGAGCTCCGAGCGGAGGGCCTGCTTGTCCTGGTCGGTGAGCTTGTCCGTCGGCAGGTCGTAGGTGAGTATATCGCTGGCGGTGATGCCGATGAACTCGGCCGTGGGGGTGGCCAGGTACTCGCTCAGGTGTGCTGTCTTTATGGCCCCGTAGGCCACGGAGGCGAATATCCTGAAGCTCCACGGGTCGCCGTCTGTGAATACCAGCACGGGGAGCCCCATCTCCTCGTTGAGCCTCTTCAGGAACCGCCTGGTGCTCCTGGCCGGCTGGCCCTTCAGATGGACGAGGATGGCCCTGCTCTTCTCGTCGAAGCCGTTCTCCACCAGCCTGTCGAACATACCGCCGGTCTCTATGGCTATGACGAAGTCGGCGTCCACGTCCACGAAGTTTATCTTCTCCCTCTCGACGTTGTAGGGGATGCCGTATCCCGAGTCGCCCACGTCGTCCCGGCAGTTTATCCTCTTCTTCTCGCCCTTGCGGTTCGTCTCCTCCAGGGTGAGGTTGCCCATGACCCTGGCGCCGTCTTCCTCCGGGCGGAGCTTGAAGTCCTCCCTCATGAGGCCTGTGATTATCTCCAGGTCCTCCGCCATGTTGTTGCTCTCGTCCTGGGCGGAGAACTTGGCCAGCTTCCATCCCTCGGAGATGTAGTACATCTCCCTCAGCGTTGAGGACTTGTTCTGCTCTATCATCTCCTTGATGAAGGAGGTCATGTACAATGTCTTGAGTATCATGGAAGCCCCGTCCACCTTCTTGGCGCTTCTCCAGGAGAGGCTGCGGCCGTATTTCCAGACACCGCTGCGCTTGTCGAACCTGATGTTGGTCTTGGTCCTGGACGGCAGCCCTATCTTGGGTATCTGCTTCTTCTCCAGCTGGGTGTATATCTGGAGTGCTATATCGTCCAGGCGTGCTATGACATCCTCCACGTCGTGGCTTCCTCCGGCAGAAGCCTTCTTCTGTCCCGCGGTGTTCCCGGTGTTCTTCTCGGTCATCCAGCTCCTCCTCCTGCTTTGGCCCTGCCGCCTGTGGTGTTCCCGGCGGGCCCGTCCTCTTCATCCGCTCTGGGGGGTTTGGGCGGTTGGGGTCTCTTGCCCCGGGAGAAATCCTCCAGGGTGGTGTCCAGCCCGTCCAGGTCCCAGTCGCCAGGCAATGGCTCCGCTCCCAGTAGGTGGAGAGGGTCCACTCCCTCGACGTAGAACTCCGTCTCGTCGTATTCTCCCGGCTCCACTCCCCGGAGGAGGAGTTTTATGGTGCGGCTCTCGTTGGACGGGAGACGTTTGAACTCCCACATATACCTGCCCCCCTTCCTCTTCCTTTTGGGGGGCGGGTCAAGGCTCTCCGCTCCCACGTACTCCGGAGGTATCACGGCATAGAACTGTATGCTCTGGCTTTTCGGCCTGTAGTTCCTGATGGTTATGACTGATTCCACGGTCCTGGTCTTCTTGTGGTATTCCAGCTTCTCCGAGACCTCCACCACGTCCATTACCTTCGTCATGATGGGTGTCACATCCGGCACGGGTCTGTCCAGTATCTCAGCGGATTTTCTGGCTATCTCCGGTAGAAGACGTTGGGCGATGTCGAATTTCTCCCGGACCTTGCTTCTTCTCTTCTCCTTGGAGAGATGGAGGCGGAGCTTCCTGGCGCACTCCCTGAGGGCGAGCTTTACCTCCTCCGTTATCTCCTCAACGTTCGCCACCGCCTCTTTCGCCTCGCTGGTGAAGGGAATCTTGGTGGATGCTATGTGCACCATTATTATGGCCGGCCCGTGGGGTATTCCCCTGCCGCCCTTCTGGTCCAGTCCGTAAGGCCGCCAGTCTATGTCCTCTATGGCACGGGTGATGGCGCAGGCCCCCTGCTGGTACATGAGGGGGACCCTGTTGGCGAACCTGAGTATCTCCACGGGAGAATCGGAGCGCAGGTCGCCGCCGTACACTATCCCCGCCTCCACCTGGAACGGGTTGCCGCTGTACACCTTCGGGCTCCTGGTCACAGGCGGGGCGTAGAACTCCGGCCGGAGATCGCCCAGCACGTTCTTCAGACTCAGTTTGATGAGGCGTGCCCCTATGGGGCTGAGACAGGAGGTATCCGGAGACCGCAGGCGGGTCTGGGAGAACGCCGCCAGCAGCCCCTTCACCTCCTCCAAGGATAACCTCTTGGGATTGGCGTCAGGATCCAGCCCTGCCTTCTCGCATATCTGCTTGGCCCTGGCGGCGCTGACGCTGGAGAACTCCGTGCTGAGGAAACCGGAAAGCTTCCTGGCCTTGGTAGACTTGAGCATCTTCATCAGCATGCCCAGCTCTATCCCGTGGGGGTGGGGTTTTATCTCCCTGGTCTTCGGGGGCACGATGGTGGTGCTCCTCTGGAAGAAGAGGGTTCCGCCGAAGGGGTCCTTGTAGCTGATGGTCGCGTGGGGGTTGACTATGGCCGTTCCCCTCAGATATTCCGCCACGCTCTGCTTCCCCCGGGTCACCCGCCCCTTGAGACACACCTCTATCCGTGTGCCGTGCTCCTTTCCGCTCCACACGATGGGCTCCTCCCTTATCTTCTCCGGACGGTTCATCTTCGTGTTCAGGAACAGCTCGAACTCGTGGGCCACGTCCTCCCCTGCCACCTTGGAGCGTATTATCGCAGGCTTTCCGGTGGTGAGCTGGCCGTACATCACCACGGCGGAGATGCCGATGCCCTGCTGCCCCCTGGTCTGCCTTATGGTGTGGAACCGGGAGCCGTAGAGAAGCCGGCCGAAAACGTTGGGCACCTGACGCCGCATGATGCCAGGGCCGTTGTCCTCCACCACCAGCCTGTACTCGTTGTCCCCCAGGGCGTCTATCTGGACGTATATCTCCGGCAGTATCTCCGCCTCCTCGCAGGCGTCCAAGGCGTTGTCAACGGCCTCCTTCACCCCCGTGATAATGCTCTTGGTCATGCTGTCGAAACCCAGGATGTGCTTGTTCCTCTCGAAGAACTCGGCTACGGATATCTCCTTCTGCTTCTTCGCCAGTTCCGCCGCTATCCCTGCAGCCATCGGAATTCCTCGCCACCCTATACCCCCAGAGGGTTAAAA
>JAGHBH010000131.1 GCA_021161085.1 Thermoplasmata archaeon
CTTCCACCCTGTCCCTCACTCCCTTCTTTATCTGGCCGCCGCAGGGACATCTCCACCCGGCCCGCTTCGCCTCTTCCAGGGGGTAGTGGGTGTAGCATCTCACGCATGCCGTCTCGTTGTACTTTCCCTCCTGGGGCGGCAGTCCGACGTTCAGAACGACACCCCTCCCGCCGGTGCGCAGGAGGGCCTTTCTCACCTCGTCCGCCGTGGCCTCCTCTATCTCCAGCCTGTTGAACTCCCGGGCCAGACGGTGGGGGCTGGCGCTGTGGGCGTCGCTGTTGGTGAGGAACGTCAGCCTGTGGAGTTCGCTTATCCTGTCGGCGTAGCCGGTGTCGGCACTCAATCCCAGTTCCACGAAGGATACGTGGGGGGCCATGGAGCCGTAGCAGTCCTCCAGGCTGTCGTGGTAGGCGTAGAGGGCCGTCCAGGGGGTGAACGCATGGCACGGGCCTATCAGGGCCTCCGTGTCCCTGGCCATCTCCGCTATCTCCTCGCCCCCCAGGGGGAGGGTGGGTCGTCCGTCGGCCTCCAGGGAAACACCCTCTTTTTCCAGCATTCCGGCGTATTCGTCGGCTTTGGACAGGGAGGGAAAGAGCAGAAGATGGTGTACCCTGTTCCTGTCCTCCACCTCCACCGTGGGTATGAAGAACACCCCGTCCAGGGTCATGGTGCCGTCGTCCACCCTCTCCAGGCTTTCCATTTCCCTACGCCATCCGGGGTGGAGACAGTCGCCGGTGCCCACTATGTGTATGCCTTTCTCCTTCGCCCCCCTGGCCAGCACCCGGAAGTCCATCTGTCTGCTCGTGGCTGCTGAGAATCTGCTGTGTATGTGGAGGTCGGCGTTGAATCCTTCCGGCTCCGCCCGGGCCACCCCTCATCCCTCCCCTCCAGGGCCTTCGGGGCCCCTTCCATCCTCCATCGGGGTCTTCCTTCCTTCTCCCCGGCCGCCGTATTTCTCCGGGGGAACGCTGCCAGGCTTCCGGGCCAGGCCGTGGAGTGCTGATAGGAGCCAGAACACCAGGACCACCAGGGGGAAATAGGCCAGCGAGGCCGCCAGGGCCTCCAGGGGCGGCATGGGACTCTCCTCCAGGTCCTCCACGGACATCTGGAAGTACTCCGCCACCTGATATGGCAGGCTCCCGCCTTCCCTGGAGAGCACCAGCTGCATGGAATACGTGCCCCATACCGCCGTATCCCAGGTCATGTTGATGTCCATGCTCCCGCCGGGGGCCAGGGAAAGGTTCTCCTTCCGGGAGAGAACCGTGGCGTTCATGTCCAGGTCCCGCATGCCCACCCGTCCGCCGTAGCTGTTGATCTTGTAGAGGGTGAGGGAGAAGTTCTCCAGGGGGGAGGAGAGGTTGTTGTACAGTCTGAAGTGGAAGGAGACACTCTCGCCCTCCCGGGGGTGCTCCGGCACGGGTCCCAGATAGGAGATGACCACGCCGGGGTTTATCTCCACATAGAAGGACAGGGGGGGCACGGGCGTGTTGTCGGCGGAGCCCGTGAACACCACCTCGTACATCCCGTAGACCGCCGGGAATGAGGCCGTGATGTTCCCCTGGCCCGGGGTGAAATGCATCGGCCCCGAGGACCAGAGCATCTGACCTCTAGAGTAGGCGGCGAGGGAGCCGTTGGCCTCTTCCAGTGTGAAATAGTCGATCTGGACACGGATCATATCCCCCTCGGTGAACGTCCAGTTGCCCCCCTCGGGCACGATCCTGGAATAGACCACCGGCGGTGTGGTATGGAAAGCCTGCGGACCATCCGCCCCGGATGCGGGAGGCCAGGGCGACAGGAAAACCACTGAGAACGTCAGAGCGGCCGCAAGGGCCATATACAGAAGCACAGCCCTCATACGCCGGTCTCCCCGGAGGCACGCCTGATATGATCCTTTCACTCCCATCATCTCACCTCCCTACCCTTTGCGAGGGCCACACCGATGAAGGGCAGCACGGTGGCATAACACATTATCACCCACACGCCTTTCTCGTAGTCCGGAACCGTGATGGTGAAAAGGCCGGGGATCTCCACGGGAGCCGCTCCATATACGTTCTGGATGAGGTCTCCGTTGTAGGTGAGGATGAACCAGGGTTCCACCGAGGCTATCATGAGAACCGTCTGCACCACCGGAAGGATTATGAAGAGCATGAAGAAGGTGACCAAAGTGCTCTGGACTCCCCTTGAGAGTATGCCGCTGAAGAACACCGCCACCCCCACGGCCCCTCCGGTGTAGAGTATGGCCACGAGGTAGGAGTCAAGGAATTCCACCGTGACCCCGCTGCTCCCGTATATGGAGAGCGATTCCAGGCCCAGGACCAGATAGAAGAGGGATACCATGACCCCGGAGATCAGCAGGGAAGATATGTGCTTTCCCAGGAATATGGACTCACGGTTCTGCGGGAGGGGAAAGACGGAGTAGCATGTCCTGGTCTCGAACTCGCCCGAGATCGTGTCCCCGGCGAACAGGGCCACCACCACTATGACGAAGATGTTGACGAACCCCAGGGCGTTCCTCAGGAAGTCCTCCGGCATGTCGGGATATGGTATGGACGCCAGGGGATATATTATGCCGAACAGCAGGGGAAGCATCACGGCCAGGAACAGGGCGATGTATATCCTCTTCCGTCTGAGATGCTTCTTGATGTCATGTCTGGCCGAGAGGATGGTGTGCCTCCAGTCCTCCAACAGCGATGAGAACAAAAGGCCTCCGGTTCCATTCACGCCGCACCACCTCCTTCACCACCCCCGCTCC
>JAGHBH010000101.1 GCA_021161085.1 Thermoplasmata archaeon
GTAAAGGGCATTCTCTCCAGCATGGGAGCCGCCTCCCGTGAGCATGTGGACTACCGAATAGAGCGGGTCTTCTGGCCTGCTATCCGGAGGTTCTTCTTCGCTCATCACAGGTTCCTCGCTCCGCATCGTGCGGCGTTCCCGCAAAAGATGGCCGTGATATATAACGTTTCCCTGCGGCCTCCGTACCTGTGGATCCATGCCGAAACCTATAAACCCCCCGATGGCTCAGCATCCCCGATGCCCGTGGATATGGAGAAGGCGAAACCCCTGCTGGTGTGTTCCGCCAACCACGCCTACGTCCATTTCATAGAACTCTCCTGGCCGGTGATAGCTGTACTGGTCATGAGGGAGTACGGGTGGGGATACGCCGCCGCATTCCTCTTCGCCTCCCTCCCGGGGATGGCCTTCGGTTTCGGCTCCCTCCCGGGCGGCATAGTGGCCGACAGGCTCGGCTCCTTCAACACCATCCGGCTCGGGGTGGTTTTTGCCTCCCTCCTCTCCCTGGCTATATTCTTCACAGGCAACATATACCTCATGGCCTTGGAGTTCTTCCTCCTGGGCCTCTCCCTCAG
The DNA here is from genome assembly GCA_021161085.1 of Thermoplasmata archaeon. GTDB lineage: Archaea > Thermoplasmatota > Thermoplasmata > JAGHBH01 > JAGHBH01 > JAGHBH01. The sequence continues at coordinate 573 of JAGHBH010000101.1, forward strand.
CCTATACCACCCCGCCGGCCTCAGTGCGGTGTCCAGCATATACAGGAGGACCAGGGGGAAGGCCCTGGCCTTCCACGGGATAATGGGCTCCCTGGGACAGCCCCTGGGTCCCCTCAGCGTCGGGGTCGTGGCGTATCTCACGGGCGGCTGGCGTCCCCTCACCCTCTTATGGGCCGCCGTGGGCGTCTTCCTGGCCCTGGCAACACATCCGGTGGGCCTCCAGAGGGTGGAGGAGAGGGCGGAGGGGAAGGAGGCCATGACCTACCGGAAGGCGGCCGCCACCCTCCTGGCCTTCGTTCCCCTTCTCATGCTGTTCTTCCTGACCTTCAGGGGTTTCTACTACCGGGGGACCATGACAGCCCTGCCGGCCATCTACAGGGACATATACGGGATGAGCGATCTGGATATGAGCATATTCACCTCCCTGCTGTTCGTAAGCGCCCTCCCCGGACATTTTGCGGGCGGCTGGCTGGCCGACAGGTGGGGCAGCGGAAGGGCCCTGTCCTTCTTCACCATTCTCAATCTCGCCGCAGCGGGGTTGATGCTGGCGGCACCTGACGTCCTCTTTTTCACCCTTGGCATCATGCTCTTCGGCTTCGCCTTCTTCGGGGCCCAGCCTCCCTCCAACGGCATAGTGGCGGATGTGGCTGTGAAGAACATACGGGGCCTGTTCTACGGGCTGAGCTTCGCCACCAGGTTCGGCGTGGCGTTCCTGGGTGTCATCTTCATGGGCGAGATGAGCGACCTCTACGGTCTCTGGGTGGTGATGCCCCTCATATTCGCCTTCACCATCGTGGGGGTGGTCGCCTCCCTGGGAATAGATTGGCTGCTGCGGAAACGCTCCGGAAGCGGAGGGGAGAGGGAGGCCGGCGGGGACGGTGGGAAGAAGGGACCGCCAGAGGAAAACGCTTTTTACCCATGAGACCATAGACCGCCGAGGATGATACGATGGGTCTGGACGAATGGATGGACCTTGTGCTGAGGAACGCCCAGGAGGTGGTCACCCGTGAGGAGCTGGAAGCCCTCTACGAACGCCCCGGCAAGCGGGGGTACATAGGATTCGAACCCTCCGGGATGGCACACATCGGCTGGCTGATCCAGGCGGCCAAGGTCAGGGACCTCCAGCAGGCCGGATTCCACATGATAATATACCTGGCGGACTGGCACGCATTCATCAACGACAAGTTCGGAGGGGACATGGAAAAGATAAGGACCTGTGCCAGGTACATGGAGGACTGCTTCCTGGCCCTTGGCGTTGACCCGGAAAAGGCCGAGTTTCTCTACGCCTCGGAACTCCTGGACGGCATGGACTACTGGGAGAAGGTGCTGAGGATATCCAAGAAGACCAGCCTCCAGAGGATGAAGAGGGCCCTGACCATCATGGGCCGCAAGGAAGAGGAGAGCGAGATGGACTCCTCCAAGCTGATCTATCCCAGCATGCAGGCCGCAGACATCTTCCAGATGGACCTCGACCTGGCCCTCGGGGGGATGGACCAGAGGAAGGCACACATGCTGGCCAGGGATGCCGCCGAGAAGCTGGGGTGGAAGAAGTTCGTCGCACTTCATACGCCCCTGCTGCCCGGCCTCCAGGGGGGAGAGAGGATGGACCCTCTTGAGGCGAAGATGAGCAAGAGCGATCCCAACGCCGCCCTCTTCATCCACGACACACCGGAGGAGATAAACAGGAAGCTGAAGAAGGCCTACTGTCCCCAGGGCCAGGTGGACGACAACCCGGTGCTGGAGATGGCGAGACTGGTGGTCTTCCCTCTGTCCGGAGGCCTGCACATAGAGCGGCCGGAGAAGTTCGGAGGCCCACTGGATGTCGCCGACTACATGGAACTGGAGAGCATGTTCGGAGCGGGCCGACTCCACCCGCTGGACCTGAAGAAGGCCGTCGCCCGGTCCCTGGCGGACGTCCTGGAACCCGTGAGGGACTATTTCTCCAGGCATCCCGGGAACCTGGAGGCGGTGAGGCGGTTTGCCGTCACCGGATAGCCCGAGGGATGGATGGATGGTGGATATAATAAGGGAGAGGATATGGATACACAGGGACGAGAGGATAGACGCCCTGGAGGTAAAGGACAGGAGCAGACGGGTGTTCTACAGCTACACATACAACGTCAAGAGCAGATACGGCGACTGGCGGCCGGCGGTCAGGTGGGACAACTACGAGGAGCCCCATGTGGACAAGTACGATGAGAACCGGGCCCTCATAGAGACCAAGCCCTGCCCCGAGAAGACGCTGGACGAGGTGGTCAAGGTGGCCACGATCTTCAGACGGAACCTCCTGGCCATGGACCTCGGGAGCCTGTAGCGGAGATGGTGAGGATGCCGCCATGTCTGCCCAGTTAAGGTCTCCCCGGGAGGAAGCGGGATGAGGATAGAGATAACCAAGGAATACACCAGGGAGGAGATGGAGAGGGAAAGGAATGCCATATCCAAGGAGTACGGGGGCCTTCATCCCCTCTCCCAGCGGATAGCCACCATAGGATGCACCAGACCGGAGTACATAGACGCCTACATGACCCTGCGTGCCCTGTCCTCGAAGAACCCCACCCTCACGGAGAAGACGGTCTTCCACGGGGCGGAGTGCTTCGAGAAGATGACCCCCAGAAGGATGGAGCTTCTGGACTACCTATCAGGCCACACCCCGTCTTCGATCACGGAGCTGGCAAGGACGCTCAAGAGGGATTACAAGAACGTCTACGACGACCTCAGGGCCCTGAGGGATATAGGGCTGGTGGACCTCAGGAGAGAGAGGAACCGGCTGGTCCCCACCGCATCCGCCACGGACATCCACATCTACGTCGAGGGGGGACACGAATGAGACCGCTGCCCCCCCGCATCAGGATACTCCGCCCGCTGAACTGCACCATGAGCGCCCTGGCCTCCATCCTGGCCATGTGGATAGCGCTGGACGGGTCCCTGGGGGCCTTTCTCTCGTCTCCCCCGCTCA
>JAGHBH010000120.1 GCA_021161085.1 Thermoplasmata archaeon
ATCTCTTCCTCCGTCTCCTCCAACCCCCCTTCTTCGGCCTCCTCGGCTACGACAGCCGACACTTCCTCTTCCGATTCCACCTCCTCTCCTTCTTCCCCTTCCTCTCGGACCTCCTCGCCCTCCACGGTCCTCTCCTCCGCAACCCCCAGATCAACGGCCTCTACCACCTCTTTCTCTTCCTCCACGACCCCGCCTTCTCCTTCATCTTCGGCGCCCTCGCCCTCCGCCGCTGTTTCCTCCTTCAGGCCCTCCGGCTCGGGGAACACGGGCTCTCCCTCTTCGTCGTCCCCGTACTTGTCCCTCAGGAACCGGATGTCGGCCCGGACACGCCGCAGGCTCTCGGACGAGGGGGAGATGGACAGCGCCCTCTCCACGGCGGCCAGGGCCTTGTTGTACCTTCCCATTCCCTTGAACGCCATGGCGGCCAGATACCAGACCCTCTCGTCCCCCGGGTCAACCCTCACGGCCTCACGGCATTCCTCCAGGCTCTCCTCGTAGCGGCTCAGCTCGTTCAGGAGATGTATCCTGTTGACCCTGGCGTCCATATATGAGGGATCGCACCGGACAGCGGTCTGGTACGCTTCCAGGGCACCGTCGAGGTCCCCCTTCCTCTTTCTGGCCAGTCCCAGGTTGTTCCAGGCGTTCTCCATCGTGGGGGAGACCCTGACGGCCTTCTTGAAACACTCCAGGGCCTCATCCACCTTTCCCATCTCGAACAGCGTGGCTCCCTTGTTGTTCAGCGCCCCCGCATGTTTGTCGTTGAGCTCCAACGCCCGGTCATAGCAGGCCAGCTCGTCCTCGTGCATGTCCATATCGTAGAGCATCTCCGCCAGTTCCACCCACATATCGGGGTTGTTCACCTCCAGGGACAGGGCCTTCTTGTAGACCTCCACGGCCTCCTCCTCCGCCCCCAGCCTGAACAGTGTGTTCGCCTTCATCCTCCACGCCTGGGAATAGGAGGGTTTGAGGTCTATTGCCTTTTCGAAATACTCCAGCGCCCTCTTGTATTTCTCCCTCTTGTACCAGCGGTTTCCCTCCTTCATCAGTTCCTCCAGATCGGCCATGCTGGGAAGGAACCGATCCTCCGGCTTTCCGGAGTCCTTCGCCCCGCCCTCCGCTCTGCCCTGATCTTCGTCCGCCCGACGGGAGTCTTTGGCTCCGACGTCCCCGAATACGGGTTCCACGCCGTATTTCGACATCAGATTTTCAAGCCCTTCCCCGTCTATTATCCTGACACCCATCTCACGGGCGTACTCCTTTGCCTCGTCGTCACATCCCTCGAGCGCTATGAAGAGAGGCTCGCCCCCGCTCTCCATCACATCCTCCACGAGCTTCTGGATATCCCTGGCGGAGGCCTTTCCCTCCTTCTTGGCCCTCAGCTTCAACGCCCCCTCTCTGTCCCCCGAGGAGACGGTCCCATTCACCTCCACCTCTCCGTCCACCACCCTGGAGGAGGCAAGGGAGACCCCCATCCTTTCCATGAGCTCGAGAATGACCTCCTGGAATCCCCTGTCGTCCAGATCCTTCAGATTCATTCTCCACCCCTCCTCTGCGTTCTACCGGTCCTTCTCCTCCGGGAAGAGGGAGACGAGGCGCCCCCCTGGGACGTCTTGCCCGCCACACGGCTCACCGCCTTCTTGTATCTCACGCTCCCGGGATGCTTCTTCAGCAGATTCCTGTACTCGTACAACGCCTCCCGATACCTTCCCAGCTTCTCCAGGGACTTGCCCTTTATCCACGACGCCCTCTCGCTGCCCCCCCTGTCCTCAACCACGAGGGAGGAGCTTATGGCCTCCTCGTACCGTCCGGCCTCGTACAGAACGTCAGCCAGTTCCTCCCATATGTCGACCCTCTCCTTGTGGGCTCTGGCGGCGAAGGACAGGGCCTCCACGGCGCCGTCGTAATCACCCAGGGCGGCAAGGGCCTTTCCCTTTCCCTTCCAGTAGTCAGGGTTCTCCGGATGGAGCTTGGTCAGCTTGTCGTAGAATCTGACCGCCTCCTTGTATCTCCTCCCCCTGGAGAGCACCCTCGCTTTGTTGGCCAGGGCCTTCTCGTTGTTCCCGTCCGAGACCAGGACACGGTCGTAGCACTCCGCAGCCTCCTTGAGATGTCCCATCTCCTCCAGTATCTCCCCCCTCTCGTTCCACACCTCCAGGGCCTCGGGGTTGGATGCCAGGGCCCTCTTGAACGCCTGAAGTGCCGCCCTCTTGTCACCCAGGGCCTTCAGTATCTGCCCCTTCAGATGCCACGCCGACCAGCTCTCGGGTACCCTGCTGAGAAGTTCGTCCACGGCCTCCATGGCCTTGTCGTATTTTCCGTTGGAGTAGAACATCCTGCCCTTCTCCAGGCTGGCGCTCTCGTTCTTCGGGTCTATCTCCACCACCTTGTTGAAGGACTGGATGGCCGCACCCCATCTCCCCATGGCCTCCAACACCTTCCCCCGCTCGAACCACAGGTTGGGGTCGGTGGCCGACACGCTTATGGCCTTCTCCAGAACGGCCAGCGCCTCCTTGTTGTTGCCCCTCTGGGCCAGCAGCCGTGCCTTTCCCCTCAAAGCGTCCACGTTGTTCTCGTTCATCTGAAGAGCGGTGTTGTAGAACTGGAGGGCCGCACCCCATTTACCGGCGGCCTCCAGCAGATGACCCTTCCGATACCATATATCGCTGTTCTCGTTGTCCACCGAAAGAGCCTTGTCGTAGCTCCGGTTGGCATCCACCACCCTCCCCAGCATCTTTAGGGCGTCCCCCCTGAGTATCCACCCCTCCATGTCCTCCGGCGCCATGGAGACAACCTTGTTGAACACCTCCAGGGCGTCCTCGTACTCCGCCACCTCCAGAAGCGCCCTGCCCAGACCCTTGAGCCCCCGGGGCTCCTCTTTCAACTCGAGGGCACGGTTGAAGGCATCCACAGCCTGGGGATACGCACCCTTCTTGTGAAGGCTCTCACCGAGCCACAGCCAACCCTCGTGGTTGTCCGGAGCGATGTCAACGGCCTTCCTGAACGCACTGGCGGCCTCGTCGTATTTCCCCTGGGAGAAGAGCAGACGTCCCTTGTCGAACCACAGGGTGTCATCATACAATTTCGCCTTCGGGTTGAGCCTGAGAGCGGCCTCGTAGCATTTCACCGCCCCGTCCTCGTCTCCCAGGACGGAGAGGGCGTTGCCCTTGTTCAGCCATATCTCCTCCCTGTCCGGAGCGATGTCCAAAGCCCTGTCGTAGCAGGCGACCGCCTCCTCCATCCTTCCCATCTTCTCAAGGCTCCTGCCCTTCAGATCCCAGGCCTCCCAGAACGAGTATCTGGCCTCGATGGCCCGATCGAGATGTTCCAATGCCTTCTCGTACTCGCCCGCCTGATACAGGCTCGACGCCAGCCCGTAGAGAGCCCTCTCGTCCCGATGCTCCACCTCCAGGGCACTCCGGAAACAGTCCGCCGCCTCGTTGGCCTTCCCGCCGGAGAGAAGCAGCCATCCCCTGTTCCTCCAGGGCAGCCCGTACTCGGGATCCAGGGATATGGCCTTGTTGTAATAATAGTCGGCCTCGCCGAAATACGCCTCCGCCATCTCCGAGGGCAGCACCCCCAGGATGTTCTCTCCCCTCCCCATGTAGAGGAGGGCGAAGAGGTTTCCCGCAAGAAGATACAGGTCCTGGCTTCCCAGCTTCTCGTACCTTTCCTCCACGGCCTCCAGCTTGTCGAGGAGGACGGATATGAGGGCGAGGTCATCCTTCCTCACCATGAATCTTGAGGAGGGTTCTATCTCCCTGGGGATCCCCACGTGGAGGAACATCCTCTCCACCTGGGAGAGAAACTTCACGCAGCCCTTCTTCTTCAGCCTGCTGACCCTGGTCTTCCTCAGCCGCTCTTTGAAGGAACGGCCGTCGGCCAGCATGTTCAGCTCCGGTTCTTCGCCGAGGAAGAGGGCCACCTCGCTCTCCTCGGAAAGCCTGTCCACAACGCTGCCTATCAGCGGAGAGTAGACTAGCACGGGCTCCGATATCAGCTTCTCCAGGCATCTGTCGCATACGAGAGCGGAGGCTTCTTCTCCACAGGATAAACACATCACCAGTATTACCATCCCTTAAAGGGAGGGGACAAATAAAAGGGTTTTCCAACATCTCCATTTTCTTGCATCAATTTAATATGAGGTATGCTGATGGAGACGGCGGCCCATGCGGCGGGTGATATGATGACGGCAAGAAGGAATGACAGCATCGGGATCGGCCGGGAAGCGGCGCTGCAGGCATCCTCCCTGCTGGCCGTTCTCTTCCTCGTGACGGTTACCCTGGCGGGGGCAGGCTCCCTCCTCCAGGCCATAGAAAAAGAGCCATTTGCGGTGGCGGGTTTCTCTCCAGGCGACGGAGAGGAGAATGTCGACGTCTATGGACCGATCTCCCTGGAGTTCACCCGGCCAGTGGATGCCGGGACCCTCAAGAACGTGGTGATATCCCCCCCGGTTGTCGGCGTGTGGGAGACCGAAGGCCGTTCCGCCGTGTTCCTCCCCCAGGAGAGGATGGACAGCCACACCTCCTACACCGTGACGGTGACAGGGGCGGTGAGGTCCGAGGAGGGAAAGAGCCTCTGGACCCGGGCGGAGTTCACCTTCACCACGGGCAACGGCAGCGCCAGGATTGTGGAGAACGGCACCTCCGTTCAGGTGGACTACATAGGATGGGTGCGGGAGGACGGCGAGTGGAGGGTTTTCGCCACCTCCCTGGCCGATGTGGTATCGGATGACGAGCATTATCCCAAGAGCGTGTTCTACCTCAGGGTGTACAAGGAGGAATTCTCCAAGCTGCGGAGGTTTCCCATAATAGTGGGAAAGGAGGAGGAGTTCAAGGTGTTCGAGGAAAGGATAATGGGCCTGCACATAGGGGACAACGTGGATTTCACCCTGGAACCAGGGATTCCCTTCGGTGAGGAGAACACCAGCCTCATACACACCATACCTCTGAAGGAGATACTTCCCAGGGAAGAGAACGTCACCCTCGACGAGGCATACTGGATGTTCGCCGGAAACCTGACCCTGGGGGCCCCGGGCCTTCACCCGTTCTGGGGATGGAACGTCACCCTTGTCCAGGCTGTTGAGACAGAGGATGGAGGATGCGATACCGGGGCGGATGGCGGGGAGGCAGAGGAGACAGAGGAGACAGGGGGCTGCGGCTCCCAAGAGAGATGCGGCTGGGCCATCATCCGCCACGATCCGCCGGCCGGAGCGGTCGTCCACCCCTACGGCTGGGACACCCTGGTCTCCTCCATCAATTCCACGAGCGTTAGCGTTGTCCACAACCTCTCAGAAGAGGACCTGTACGAGGTCTATTCCTTCCAGGGGTCCTTCCCTGACAGGATATTCATGGTGACGGAACTCAACCTCACGGCTGGATACGTGGTGATAGACGAGAACTGGCCGCCGGGAATAAGGGGAAAGGAGACACGGTGGTGGCTCGGGATATACGACATAAGATATCCCTGGGAACAGCCGGTCGAGGAGGAGGGGGGCTGCTGTGGATAGCCCCTCCCGATTCCTCCGCTATCCTTTTTCCCTTCTCCCTAGCCCTCTTCCGCAAGGGGAATGTCCATGAACCTCGGAGCGGTCGCCGTCATCTCCTACGCCTTCCTCTGGGGGCTCAGAAAAGGGTCCGTAATCTGTGTCACCGTATGCGCTCCGGCTCTGGCCCCCTACGTGGGCGAGAGACACACCGGATGGCGGCGCGGCCTGTGGATGGGGGTGGTGTTCAACATCCCGAGAATCCTCCTCCTCACCCTCCTCGGGGGGGCCCTGGGATGGCTGGCCTACTCCGAGGGTAGAAGGGTTCTGGACGCTTCCATCCTCCAGGCCAGCGGAGTGGTAGGATACACCATTCTGGGGGTCATACTCATGGGATACGGCTTCATCACCCTGGCCAGGACTCTGGACGAGAGGGAGACACTGAAGGAGGGAAAGATACCTCCCCCCAGGTGGCTGGCACCGGCCGGAACGGAGGGCCAGGGAAAAAAGAGGTTGATGCTCCCCCATGCGGCCTTCTCCATGTGGATCGCCGAAAAATCGGGGGGAAAGAGGGAGGGGCTGATGCTCTCCCTATGGGGCGGCGCCCTGGGTCTGGCGTGTGTCGGGGAGACGGTCATCGCCCTCGAGACGGGGGTGCTGAGCGGCACGGTGGGGCTCTTCTCCTCCAGCCCCGAGACCTCGGCCCTGTTCGGCGCCCTGGTCATGCTCTCCTTCAGCATCGGAAGCGCCCTTCCGGTGATCCTGGTGACCGCGGTTAGCGGGGAAGCGGGGAAGAGATACACCGAAGAGTATCCAACTGGAACGGGAGAAGAGCGTGGTGCGGGAGCCCCCGGCCTCTCAAAGGAGGACAGCCCTCTCCTCGGAAGGACGAAAAGGATGAATGACGTAAAGACGGCGGCCAGCATCCTGATGATGTCCGTGGGCGCCCTGGTGGTGTTCTTCTTCCTCCCCCGGATTCTCACCCTATTCTAGAAGATCTGGCGCACAACCACAGCACCGCAGAGACAGCACCGCACAGCACACCATCCTACTTCTTCTCCTCAAGCAGCCTGCGGATGGCCCTGAGTTCCTCCAGCATCTCGCCCAGGAGCTTCCGCTGCTCCTCCACGGCATCCATATCCGGCCTACCGGCGGCTCCCATCTTCTCCCCCCCTGTGTCCCTGCCGGCCGACACGACATCTCCGACGCCTCCGCCCCTTATCTCCTCCACCCTGGACATTATCAGCCTCTTGAACACCTCCGGCTCTTTCAATCCCGGGATGGTCCCCTCGGCGGCCATCATGTTCATCCCGGGGCCGAATCCGCCGCCCACCGAGGCGGTCCCGGCGGTGAAGATGCCGATGGAGGAGAGGCCCAAGAGTATCTCCAGCGGCCCCCTGGTCACGGTAACATGCTGTATCCTTTCGAAGGGGATGAAAACGTTCCTTTTCCACAGGATGCCCCGGTTGATGTTCACCCCCTTCCGGTCTATCATGAAAGAATAGCGGTCGTAGAAAAGGACAGCCCAGATGGAGGATAGGACAAAGGGCACTGCCAGCACGATGAGCAGGATGAGGAAGCAGATTCCCCCTAGGGATATCTCGTCCATGAAGATGGCCGGTATCGCCCAGCCGCCGAATGCCAGGCCGAAGAATAGGGAGACCATTCCTCCCTTTATGGCCCATGCGATCTTCACCCTGGGATGGGGATGGAGCCATACCCCTTCTATCCCGGCCGCCTCCCCACGGTTGGCCTGGGAATGTGCCCCTATGTGATATCTTTCCGTTCCGGGGGACCCTGATTCGTTCAAGATCACCACCAGGGTGTTAACCGGCGGAGGCTATAAAAACGTTCGTCTTCCGCCATCCACGTCGGGGGTCACTCCCTTTCCACCCACCATATCCATCCTCTTCTCTCGATGGAAAGCTTCCCCTTTATCTTGCCCTGGAGCCGGAGCCTGTTGAGGAACCTCACCGAGGAGTCGGGGCACTGTCCGTCCATCCGATGCATTCTCTCCTCTATCTCCCTGGTCAGCAGGGGCTCCCTTGCCTCCCTGAGCATGGCCAGTATATATTCCTCGGCTTCCTCGTCGCTCATCACCCTTGTCATAGTCTCACCCGGTCATGTTGAATAGTCCTCTTCTGGGGTGTCATTTATCCTCCTGTCAGGCTTTCCAGCGCCTCCGCCAGGAGATCCACCTCTCTTTCCATGTTGTAGTATCCCATGCTGGCCCTGGTGGTGCCCCCGTATCTATCGATGGTTCCCAGCCATCTGGCAAGGGGGAGGCAGCAGTGATGTCCGGAACGGGTCAGTATCCGCCATCCGTCGTCCAGGGCGTTGGAGACATCATGGCACAGCCATCCCTCGATGGTGAAGGTGACCACCCCCCCACGGTGTTCGGGATTTTCCGGTCCGTATATCTTCACCCCGGGGAGGTCCTTTATCCTTCCTATCAGCCGTTGGGCCAGATGTCTCTCCCTCTCGTCTATCCTATCCATGCCTATGTCCTTTGCCACATACTCGGCGGCCCTTCCGAGCCCTATCATCCCCGGGATGTTGGGTGTGCCGGCGTCGAATCTCCTGCCGACGGCATCCGTTCTCACGGTGTATCCTTCCAGGGTCACATCGGCCATCATGCCTCCCCCCACCTCCATGGGATCCATCCTCTCCCCCACCTCCTTCCTTATGTAGAGGCCGCCGGTCCCCTGGGGTCCGAGAGGTCCCTTGTGTCCGCTGAAACCGTAGAAATCGCATCCGATATCCTTCACGTCCACCGGGAGGTGGCCGGGGCCCTGGCTTCCGTCAATGAACACCATTATGTCGGGATACGCCTCTTTCAGCGCCCGGGTTATCTCCCGGACGGGATGGATGCTCCCCAGAACGTTGGAGACATGCTGGAAAGCCACGAATCTCGTGTTGCCGTCCACCGCCTCCAGAAGATCGTCGGGAGAGAGAACCATATCATTGGAGGGCCGGACCACCCTATATTCCGCACCCACGTGATGGGCCAGCCTGAGCCAGGGCATGGTGTTGGAGTGATGTTCCAGCATGGTGCCCACGATATTTTTCTTCCCCCCAGATTTCCAGTCCACCAGCGGCTCGGACAGGGTGAAGGTGCCATCTTTCGTGGTGAGAAGCGGATGCTCAAGGGCGTATGCCACTATGTTGGAGGCGTGGGTCAGGTTCCTGGTGAACACGAATTCCCCCGGTTCGCATCCGAGGAGCAGCTTGGCGGCGTTCTCCCTCGCTCTCTCGAAGCGCTCGTGCGCCTCGTGTGCCACGCTGTACGCTCCCCGCTCCACGTTAGCCAGATATTCGTTGTAATAAGCGGACATCGCCTCCTGGACGGGCAGGGGGACGGGGGTTGTCGCACCGTTATCCAGATAGACATATTTTTCCAGGAAAGGAATATGTTCCCTCACCTGCTCCGGCGTCAATGGCATGGTTGGGGGAAGGCTGGCGGGGTATTTATTTATGACGCCTACACCAGCACCTACATCAGCCGCTGCCCCATGACAGGCACCCTCAGACCAGGATGGCGTGGCGCCTCCTCATGCTCTCCTCGGTTTCACCCTTCTCCACCATGAGAAAGGCTATCATGGCATCCAGGACGGTCATGGCTCCCTCCTCGAAGAGGGTTCCCAGGGGGGTGAGGTCGTCGCTCTCCCCCGAGGGCGGGGGGAGGACCACCACCACGTTGCCCGTGGACGCCAGTTTGGAATCCGGAGTGGCGGTGACCACTATCACCTTCCCGCCGACCCTTCTCACTATGTTTCCCGTCTGGATGGCACTCATGGTCGCCCCTGTCTTGGAGACGAGAACGGCGACATCCCCCTCCTCCACTATGGGGGTTATGGTCTCGCCGACGAAGTATGCCTCCAGGCCCATCTGGACCAGCCTCATGGCGAAGGCTTTTCCCACCAGGCCGCTCCTGCCCACGCCATAGACGAATATTCTCCTGGAAGACAGGATGAGATCGCAGGCCTGTTTTATGGTCTCCCTGGACACCCTCTCCCCTATCAGGCGTATCCCGTCGGCCAGCCTCTCCAGAGCGATGTTGAAAACCTCATCTCCGCCTTGCTCCCTCTCTTCTCTCCTCTCTTCTCCCATCCTCTATCCTCCCTGGGTGACGGGGCTATTTTTTCCCC
>JAGHBH010000069.1 GCA_021161085.1 Thermoplasmata archaeon
GCCGGCGGCCACCCTTCCCATGGGCCTCACCTCCCCCTCCGGGAATCTGGCGGCCAGACCGTTCCTTGTGGCCAACACTATCTCCTTTTTTCCGTCGGTGAGGGCGACATCCACCAGCTCGTCGCCGTCCATGAGCCTTACGGCCTTGATGCCCGTGATCCTGGGATGGCTGTATGCCGACAGGGGGGTCTTCTTTATCTTTCCCCTCCGTGTGGCGAACACCAGATGCATGGTCTCGGAGAACTCCTTGACGGGAATGGCGGTCTGTATCTTCTCTCCCTCTTCCAGCCTCGGGAGCAGGTTGACCACCGCCTTGCCCCGGGAGCGTCTGCCGCCCAGGGGTATCCTGTATCCCTTGAGCCAGTACACCTTGCCCAGGTTGGTGAAGAATAGTACATAATCGTGGGTGGAGGTGACGAAGGCGTGTAGTATGGAATCCTCCTCCTTGGTCTCCATGCCCAGAAGGCCGACCCCTCCCCTACGCTGGGCCCGGTAGGTGGAGATGGGCATCCTCTTGATATACCCGGAGTGTGTGAGGGTGACCACCACGTCCTCCACGGGTATGAGGTCCTCTATCTCTATCTCCTCGGCGTTCTCCTCTATGGTGGTCCTCCGCTCGTCTCCGTACTTCTCCTTGAGGGCGGCGAACTCTTCCTTGACCACGGCCATGATGTTCTCCTCGCTGGATAGGATGGTCTTGAACTCCTTTATCTTCTCCATGACCTCTGCGTGTTCGTCCTTGAGCGTCTGTCTCTCCATTCCGGTGAGCTTCTGCAGCCTCATGTCGAGTATGGCACCGGCCTGGATTTCCGTGAGTATGAACCTGTTCATCAGCGCCTGTTTCGCCGTCTGCCCGTCCTCCGATCTCCTTATGATCGCGATGACCTCGTCCAGGTTGTCCAGCGCCGTCAGGAGGCCCTCCAGGATGTGTGCCCTCTCCTCCGCCTTGCGGAGGTCGTATTCCGTCCTCCTGACCACCACCTCCCGGCGGTGTTTGACGTACTCCCAGATCATCTCCTTCAGGGTGAGCACCCTGGGTCTTCCGTCCACCAACGCCAGGTTTATGACGCCGAAGGTGGTCTGCATCTGGGTGTGGGCATACAGCTGGTTCATCACCACCTCCGGGATGGCGTCCTTCTTCAGCTCTATGACGACCCTCATGCCCCTCCGGTCCGACTCGTCGCGGATGTCGCTTATTCCCTCTATCTTCTTGTCCTTGACGAGCTCGGCGATGGACTCCAGGAGCCTGGCCTTGTTCACCATATATGGGATCTCCGTGACCACCAGCCGCTCCCTCTTCGTCTTCCTGTCCTTCTCGACCTCCATCCTGGCCCGGACCCTTATCGGCCCGCGGCCCGTGGTGTATGCGGCCGCCACACCGTTTATCCCGTAGACGATGCCGCCGGTGGGGAAATCGGGGCCCTTGACGTATTCCATCAGGTCCAGCGAGGAAAGGCTGGGGTCGTCTATAAGAGCCGAGGCGGCATCCAGTATCTCGTTGAGATTGTGGGGGGGAATGTTCGTCGCCATGCCCACCGCTATACCGCTGCTGCCGTTGACCAGAAGGTTGGGAAAGCCGGAGGGGAGGACCAGGGGCTCCTTGAGGCTGGCGTCGAAGTTGTCGGCGAACTCCACGGTGTCCTTGCCGATGTCCCGCAGCATCTCCTCCCCCATCCTGGACATACGGCACTCGGTGTACCTCATGGCCGCCGGACTGTCCCCGTCCACGCTGCCGAAGTTTCCCTGTCCGTCCACCAGCGGATAGCGGAGGCTGAAATCCTGCGCCATCCTGACAAGGGCGTCATACACGGCGGTGTCCCCGTGAGGATGGTATTTACCTAAGACCTCTCCCACCACCCTGGCGCTCTTCTTGTACGCCTTGTTGTGCGCCAGCCCCATCTCGTTCATCGCATACAGTATGCGCCGGTGCACAGGCTTCAAGCCGTCCCGCACGTCCGGAAGCGCACGCCCCACGATGACGCTCATGGCATAGTCCAGATAGGACTCCTTCATCTCCCGTTCTATGGGCTTCGGCCGGATGCCGGGGGCATGCTCATGGCCACCGGTATCTTTTTCATTTTCCGCTGCTGTGTTCAAAGGTCATCACCATCGTCATTTCCTATGGAGGATTCCACTATCTCTATCTCTTCATCCGTCAGCCCGTATAGGTCATAGACGATTCTGTCTATCTCTCTGTCTGTCTCCTTTATCTCCTGTTTCAGAGAGCGCCATCTTTCCAGCTCTGGGAGGAAGGAGGACATGATCTCGTGGATCGTCTCGAGGTTGTCCTCCCATTTATCGGCGAAACGGGGGAGTTTGACCTTCCACAGTTTGTCCAGGATGTTCCCTCTGCTGAGCATTCCCGGGCGAACGAATGTTTTGAAGGAATGGAACAGGTATTTCCTCAGATATTCGTCTTCCACCCTTACCCTGAGCACGGGGAATTCCACCAGAGATTCTTTCTCCCCTTTTTTCTCCTTCATACCAACATGAAAGACCAGGCAATCCCCTTCCTCCTCTACCCATGCCTTGACAACCTTGCAATCTGGCGGACGGCAGTTGATTGTGCTGGCAGCCCTCCCCTTCCCGTCCCTCAACACCTCTATATCCCTCTGGGGGATATGATGTAGATAATTCCTCAGAGAGGAATCTCTCACCCTGGGATGAAGATTCACGTAATGCCCGAAATCCACATTCAACCCCGCCAACTCCTCATTAAGGGAGAGCATACGGTCGGCGAGGGAAGAGAGATCCTTTTTTACTGGACTATCTCTAGGCACCGGTAGAGAACGTATCTCGTTACCGGATACATGGTTATTTGTACTGGTTAGTTTAAATCTCCAATTCAATAACTTAGAATTCAGTAGAGCTAAAATAAATTTCAGATTTTCGATATTTTTATTGGTGTCTATGATATAATTCACGGTATGAGCTAAAAATACATTAGGTGGGATAACTGTCCCCTTTATGCGGTAGGGTAATTGCATATTTGCTACTTCTTGGAATGCTAACCTATACAAAGTATAATGAGACGCTTTTTTACTTTCCCCTATACTTTTTAAAAAGTCATCTTTCTTAATCC
>JAGHBH010000134.1 GCA_021161085.1 Thermoplasmata archaeon
CACAGGCTTCCTGTATCTTGGACAATTGATTGAGTTTGGACCTACAAAACAGATATTTAAGAATCCACAAGAGGAACTTACTGAGAAATATATTACAGGAAGGTTTGGATAATAGGTGATAAGAATGGTTGAAAAATTTCATGCAGAATTAAAAGCGTTGAAAAAGAAAGTATTAGAAATGGGAGAACTGGCTAACGAGATGCTTCAAAAATCTGTTGAATCTTTAAAAAACCAAGATACTGAATTGGCGGGCTGGGTTCTATCAAAAAAGAGAGAAATTGTGGATATGGATGATGGTGTAGAGCAACGTGCCCTCACATTGCTTACTCTTTATCAACCGATGGCCAAAGACATGAGAACAATAGCTTGCATTTTAAAAATGATCACATATCTGACAAGAATTGGGCGGTATGGAAAAGATATAGCGAATGTGGCAAAGGAGATATCTATGCGGCCTCATATAGCTAAACTCGTAAGTATACCTTATATGGCTGATATTGTATGCGGGATGATTGAAGATGCTCTTAAGGCATTTGAAACAGGGGATTTATCTTTAATCCAAGATTTTGCAGAAAGGGATGACACTTTGGATACACTACGATACTCCATATTCAGAGAATGCCTAACTTATACTATGGAAGACCCAAAGAATATAACACGTTGTGCACATTATATGATGATCGCTCGTTATTTGGAAAGATGCGGAGACCATGCATGTAAGATTGCTGAAAAAATTCATTTTATGGTGACAGGTGAACGGATTGAGATAAAATAATGGTCAATAGATCGTTAAAAATGCAGAAGGAAAGTATTAACAAACAAGTTAAGACCGCGGGTTTGAGCATCTGCGGTGCTTCGCACCTTGCCCCTAATGGGGTGATTAACTGGAGGACATGCGGCTTCGCCTTTGCCTACACCTAGACTCCGCCTTTCGACGCAACCTCACACACCAAGAACAATATCAGCGGAGAAGGGTATTAATACCCCCTCCTTTTATGGGGCCCTCCGAGGTATGGGATCATGGCACGCTTTCCCGAGGCCGACGCACGTCTGCTCCACAAGAAGATATGCATGAAATGCAACGCCAGGAACGGATGGCGGGCCACCAGGTGCAGACGCTGTGGCTCCAAACATCTACGCCCCAAGGCGAGAGACAGCAGAGGACAGTAGAGATAAGCCGGATAGTGGAGAAGCTCTTCCTTATCTGCTGTTGTCGGCCCCGTATCTACAGGACACGGGAGGTTTGTTTTGTGTTCAGCAGGATACTCGTGGCGACTGACAACTGCCCTGCGGTGGGGTGGGCTATCCGGTATGCCGCTGTCCTCTTTCCCCGGGCTTCATTCCATCTTCTCAGTGTTCTGGATGTGAGCGACAAGACGGTGCCCCCCGTGGAGGCCATGGTCTGTACGCTGGAAGAAGAGTGTAAAGAGGCTATCGAGAGCGGTAGAAGAATACTGCGGGAGATGGGGGTGGAAAAGGTCACCACGTCCAGCCCCCGGGGGGTGCCCTCCAAGGAGATATTGAAATACATAAGAGAGCACGAGATAGAACTCCTGGTGATATCCAGACACGCCAAGGAGGGGAGCCAGAAGATCCATCTCGGCGGGACATTCAGGAGGGTCATGGAGCACGTCCACTGCCCGGTCCTCATAGTCCCAGGAGAGATACCTCTCTCCGTTCCGAAAACCGTATTCAACCCCACCAGCGGCAGCGTGTATTCCATGTCGGCCAGCGAGATGGCCGCCCTCCTGGCAGACCACTTCGGCGCCTCAATGCACACCCTATACGTCGGCCCGCCGGATGACGGCAGGGTGCTTTCCACGGTCAGGGCCATAGCGGAGAAACTGGGCGTCCCCTTCACCGGCGAGAGGGCGGAGGGGTCCCCCGAGAGGGAGATACTCCGGGGGATAAACCGTTTCGACGTGACCGTGATGAGCAGGGGATACAGGGGCCTGAGATACAGGATGAGATTCCTCAAACGATCCCTGGCCCTGGGGCCGCTGGAGAGGATAGTGCTGGCCGAAACGGGAAAGCCCATCATGGTCGTGGGGGATTAGCCGTGACCACACTTCCTTCCGGTTCCAGGGAGAAAGATATGCATATGGCTTCTCTTCACCCCTTCAAGATGGAGGATGGAGGCTGGCTTTCCTATGGGGGGGTATGGGTGCGGCCCCTTCTCGTGGAAAAAACGCACACCGGGACGGAGGAGGAAATAGAAGGGGTGGCGGGTGGGGGAGATAGAGCCGGGGTGAAACATTCCGGAGGGAAAAAAGGGAGGGAGATGGTGGACGTTATACTGGATGCCGCCGGAAGGATGGGCGTTGAATGTGCCGTGGTTGACGCCGAGAGGGTGGGTTCCAGGGCTTTGCTCCTCCACGGTGTCCTCAGAGCCGTCAGGAGAAGAAACCAGGGAAAGATGCGTTCCAGAACTCTCCCTATGGAGACTCTCCTGTGCCTGGCAGGAACACGACAGACCGGAAGAGCGGTGGAGACGATGTCCCCCCGGGAGGTCAGTTCTCGGATGTGGCTGGTGCTCTTCTTCTCCCCGACCTCCGAAACCCCCTCGCCTCCGTCGGAAAGGAAGATTGAGGAGATGCTCTCCGCCCTGGGCCTCAGGGTCGTGAACCCGCCGGACGAACCGCCAAAGGAGGTCCTCATGGCCATGATGGAGGAATCCCTCAGAAAGGAGATGGGCTGACCCCTCCGTGGGCGAAGTTTATCCGCCATTTTTCAGAAAGGACGTTATGGTGTTGGCCAGATATACCATCTCTTCCATGGTCAACCGCTCCGGCCTCTTCTCCCCCATGGGCTTCTCATCGGCATCGGTCGTCGTCCTCCAGGTCCTTTCCCGTGGCGTCCCAAGGACCTCTCTCAACCGCATCCATCCCTCCTCGCCCAAGGGCCAGGGGATGGCACCGGGGCGGAGTATGTTCGCCACCTTCTTACGCCTGCGGGAGAACAGCAGGTCCGCCAGGGTGGAGAATACCTCTCTGTCCTCTATGATAGGGGGGTTTTCCAGGGGTTCGATGACCACCACGGCGGAGTCCACCTTCGGAGGGGGGGAGAACGCACCCCGTGGGACGCGGAAGGCCAGACGGACGGAGTGGGTTGACTGGACCTTTATTCCCAGCCTTGAGACCTCCCGGGTTCCCGGAGGGGCCGCCAGCCGCCTGGCGAACTCCAGCTGATACATCACCACGGCCCTGCGAAATCCCCCCCCTTTACGCTGCCCGGCTTCCACAACCTTCATGGTGAGGGGCGACGAGATGACATACGGGATGTTGGCCACCAGAAGGCTGAAGGAAGGCCATCCTATTTCCAGGGCGTCTCCCTCGATCACCTCCACGACGCTCCCATATCCGCTGTGGTATCCGTATCTGTCCTTCAGCATCCCCGCTAGCCCGGGGTCCTTTTCTATCACCACCACACGTGCCCCAACCCGTTCCGCAGCGGCGGCCAGCCGCTCCGTCAGAAAACCCCTCCCACCGCCTATCTCCAGCACCACGTCCCCTTCTTTCACGTCCGCAAGGGCCACCTGTCTGTCGGCCACCCGGGGGTCCCTGAGAAAATGCTGTCCCATTCTCTTCCTGTACCCCATCCTTCCCTCCCGCCTACTTGACCACGAATATCCTGTATTTCTGGTGCGGGTCCGCTATCTCGAGTTCTATTCTCTTGGCTATGAGTTTCTCGGGATGATGCACTCCCGCCCTCTCCTCTATGTCCTTGAAGCTGGTGAACTTTCCCTTCTTTCTCGCCTCCAGGATGGACCACATGCTCTTCTTCCCCAGACCTGGGAGGAGTTCCAGCATGTGGAACCTGGTGGTCACGGGCTGTGCGTCGTTGAAGAACTTGACAAAACGTTCCTCCTGGGCGTTGACTATTTCGAGTATGATGAAGGGGAGTTCGCTCTGGGCGGCGTGGGTCAGGTCGGCATAGGACACCCGTCTTCTCACCTGATGTATCCTCTCCCGCCTACCGCTGTCCTTCCCTATGTAAACCCGGTCGCCCGTCAGAAGGGCCGCTCCCTCCTTGGGGATCAACTCCAGGAGTTTGAACTCCTTGTCCCCGAGGGCGTATGCCACGGGCTCACGATGGAACCTCTTGTCGTCCATGTGGCCCTGGGGCAGATAGTCCAGGATATACGCATATTCTTCCATTCCATGACCTCTCTACTGTTGGTGCGGCATGCTCTTCTCTTTCCGTCCGTCACCTACCCCTCTCTATCTACGGCTACAAATATTTTTCCATGGTCTCCAGTATCTGCTGTATGGTCTCAGGCGTTATCTCGAACCTCTCACGGTAGAACACGGCACGCACGTCATCCGGGTGTTCGGCCTTGATATCCACGAGGGTGACCGCTGTCTCCTCGGATACGCCCTCTATCTTCACCAGTTCATCAACAAGGCTCCTGGCCCTCTTCCCAGGAATCCTGGCGATCTCCCTGGCATGCTGGAGGGCGAACCCCTGTTCATGGGTCAACCCCCCACGGGTCTCGTTCTCCTCCTCAAGGATCTCCTTCACCTCCGCCAGGGTCAGATACCTCTCCTCTCCGTTTCCTTCGGACATGAAAACACGCTCCGCACAATGATGCTCCAATTGCCTCCACACCCGGCTGTCACTGCTCCATCTTCCTGAGATGCTCGGGCCTGGAGAGCACGGTCTTCATCTTGTCCCCGACCCTCACCTGGAGTATGTAGGCGTCTCCCCTCTTTCCCACCACGACACCTGTCAGCCCCTGGAACCTGCGGTGGGGCATCCCCTTGTGAACGCTGGGGTCTATCACTATCGCCGCCTTGTCGCCCTCCTTGAGCTCCAAGAGCGTGTGCGTCACAGGGGGCATTCCCCTGTGTCTCGGATGCTTTCTCAACAGCCTTCTGGTCTTTACTCTGAACCCGTGGGACCTCTGGACCATATCTCTCACCTCCCTTGCATGTCACTGGCGCACGCCGTGTTCCCCGGCATCGCCGGTGTCGTGGATGGAGAGCACATCCAGGGCTGCCACCCTGCACTCTGCTCCCAACATCTCAGATATACTGGGTGTGGTCCGTCCTCCGTCGCCATTAACAAACTCCTTTATATAGGTTCCTGACGAGGCACGGATGGTCAGTTCCATCCTGCTTCCCTTCACCTTCCCCACACTGACGGAATAGATGATCTTCCTTCTCACCATATCCCCCCGTCTGTGTCTCACCCGGGTAGGGGTCCTCTGCCTTATCTCCCCGCCCTCCGGGCCCGCCAGGGTTTCTATCTTCCTTATGTCCTCCCGGGTGAGGGGCCGCTCGCACTCCACCACGGCCAGATATGTCTTGTCTGGTGCAGCCGACTTTATCTCCCTCACCTCCTTTCTGTCGGAAAACCTCAGCCCGGAGACCTCCACCCGCCCGCCGGCGGATTCGTTGATCTCTCTCTCCAAAAGGGAGAGGTCCAAATGCCGCCTCCGGGGGTTCTTTATCTCCGCCACGAAAGGCCTCCCAGTCCCCAGCATCCTGGCGTCTATATCCTCCCGCCCCATCCCGTGGAAAGCATGACCACTCCCGCCCGCCGCCTCCAAGAGGGGGCCGCATATGATCTCCTCGACGCTGGTGGGATACCGTTTACCTGTTCCACCGCACTCTTCGCACCCTCTACCTCGACATCTACGGCAGGGCCACCGCGTCTGGGGGATGTCCCTGACGAGCTTGCGGTACCGTCCATAGACATAGAGAGAGCGCACCTCCACCTCCACAACATCATATACAGTATCCACCACCGCCAGAACATCCGCCGAGTCCGTGGTCCCCTCTTTCCCGGAAAGCACAGCAACCCTCTTCCCCACCTCCCGGTTGAACTCCACCTTCATCCTCTCTCCCCGTGTGACGGCCCACCTCTCCCACAACCCGTCCTCCCTCTCCACGATCTCCGGCTCAAGGCGGCATCCAACGGTGAAACTGTCATACTCCCACGGCTCCAGGGCCTCCACCACCATACTGGCATAATCGTCCAGCCTCAGGAAGAGGCCGCCGCACAGGGTACAGTCCTCTCCGGGATTCCCCTCCACATCCCCGCCCCCCCCGCCATCAGCCGGATGGGACAGAACATCCTCAACAGTGGTCTCGGCCTCTTGTCCATTATCGCCGGAAGAATGCAGCCAGGCCAGCAGTCTTTTCCCCCTCTCCACGTTGTCCAGTCCGCTGCCGACCCTGGCGAACAGCCGGCCGATACACCTGCAGCAAAGCCCCTCGGCCTCCGCCAGGGCCACGATCTCCCGGGGAGACAGACCGCTCTCCCCTTCCTCCGCCTCTTTCTCTCCCATATCTATCTCCTTGGAAGGGCCATATAGTGTTCTTTTATCCAGTCCCACAGCGGCTCTTGGTCCCCCCGGATGTGGGCCTCATGCCACGGCACGGCGGTCTTCTTTATCTCCACCCAGATATCGCTGGGCCGTGCCCGATGAACGGGCGAATCATAGAGGAGATATGGGGTTATCCCCTCACGTCCTCCCTCCCTCCAGTCGGCCAGAAAGAACACCAGAGCCAGCCGTTCCCCCTGGTAGCCGTACAGCTCGGCCCTGAGGCCCTGGAGGTGAGGGAACCGTGTGTCCCGCAGCTCCACCTCCGAGACCCGGTCGAAGGCGAAATCCCTCTTCAAACGCCATTCCTTGTGGCCCTTGTAGTCCACGAACTCCCACTCGAAGGGGGTCAACTGCATCCTCACCCCCCGGTCGATATCGAACTTCAACCACAGGCCGAAGAACATCTCCATTATCTTCTCCATGAGCTTCCCCCGCCCGGGAAACGGAGAAGCCTCCGGGGAAAACTTCTCATCCAGATCGGCAAGCCAGTCCTCTGATGTCATGGCCAAGGGGATAACAGCGGAGGGGGATAAGGGTTTTGGTCGGAACCCCCAAATACCCTCCCCCGCATGGGGATGTGATGGGCGAGGACAGGAAGAGGAAGCTGGACAGGATGCTGGAGAGGGTGGACGCCCTATCCTCCAGAGGATACTCCCGGGTTAGGATTCTGGAGGCCATTGGAGACACGGCTCTGGCGAGGGAGGCCGTGGAGATAGCGTGGTGCAGACGCCGTGCCGGAGACCGGTTTTCCAGGGCGGGAGAGATGTATTTTGACGAGGGCGGTCTGCGGTACTCCACTCCGGAGGAGGTGTCGCTCTTCCTTGCCAGGGAGATAAGGGATAGGGCGGGCAGTGGTGTGGTGTTGGACGCCGGCTGCGGTATAGGAGGCCAGCTCCTGGGCTTCGCTTCCGTATTGGATAAGAGAGGGGGGAGCGTGGTCGGTGTTGAACTCGACGGGCGGAGGGTGGAATATGCCGGGTGGAACATGGAGGCGTACGGGCTTGAGAACGTGGACATAATTCACGGTGACGCTCTGGCCCCCGGAACGTTCCCCCCGGGTGG
>JAGHBH010000096.1 GCA_021161085.1 Thermoplasmata archaeon
TCCCCATATAGTCATATTCCCCGTCTCCGTCGCCGTCCAGGGCCGCGCCGGTTCCGAGCAGCGTCCCGCCGACGTGGGTGCCGTGGCCCTTCCTGTCATCGGGGTTGGTGTTCAGCACACCCACCACGCTGCTGCTGAAATCCGCCCCACCAACGAACTTTCCCTCGAACGCGGCATGCCTGCTGTCGTCCACGCCCGTATCCAACACCACGGCGTTTATACCCTGGCCGGTGATGTTGAGGTCCTTCCACACGGAGGGATAGAGGGAGCTGTCCCTGGCCTTCACGGCCCTGGCGCTCACATCAAGGAAAAGGCTCTTCTTCTCATCCGCCTCGACCACGGCCACTCCGGGCAAGAAAGCGGCACGCCGGACGGCTTCCAGGGAAGGAGCACGGGCTATGATGGTGTCAACAAGCCGTGCCCTGTAGGACACCCTGAGACCCAGGGACTCCAGCCGGTCCATATCGCCCCCCTCCACATCCCTGTAGTAGTCCACCAGCACGGTGCACGGAAAGGAGGAGTTGTAAAGCCTGTCGTCCACGCCATCCCCGTCTTTGTCGTACATCCACCCCTTCCACCATCCCGCAGGCACATTCCTATCCCCGCCATATACACCGGCCCAGGGGTCCACGCCCATCCCGCCGCCCGGGTGATTGCCCCCCACGGCCAGGAGGGAGGGGAGAACAAAGCACACGGACAGCAGCACCGCCCACACGGATATCCTGAAATCTCGGAACATGGGCTCCGGCACACGGGAGGAGAGATAAAAACGTTTGGTGGGTGGGGTATGGACAGGTGGGGTCAGACCTGGACTCCAAGATCTTTCATCTTCTCCTCCGTTGGCCTCCCCTCTTCATCCCATCCCCGGAGGCGGTATATCTCCCTCATCTGCTCCTCAAAGAGATCTCTGGGTATCTTCTTTCCCTTCATGAGGCCGGCGAAGGATTCTTCTTCGAAGAATCGAGGTGGCAGTGTGTCGTCCCCGTGCGTCCTTCCCGTCTTGAGGTTGTACCACCTGGAGAGGGTCTGCATCCTCTCGCCCGCCTTCATGAGCTCTTCCACGGTGTAGTCGAATCCTGTGGCGGCGTTGAGGAAGGAGACCAGGCGGTCCAGTCCGTAGGGCAGGAAGTCGCATACGATCATGGAGTTTCTGGCGTTTATCTCGTCCTGTCCTCTCTTGATGTATTCCGGCAGGTCTTCCAGGCGGAGGTTTCCCATCATCTCGTCGGTGGCCGTCCAGAGCCTGGTGTGGCTGGCGAAATCCGATGTAACAAGGGCCAGGGCCATGGAGTATGAGCCCAGGGGGTTCACGCCCGATATCTCCATGCCTGCGATGTTTATGGCGAAATACCCGCTGTCCTTTCCGATCTTCTCCGCCGCCCTCCGCGTTCCCTCCGCCAGAATGTCGCCGATGCCCTTTCGCATGGCTATCTCCTCTATGAGCGTGTGCACGCTTTCCGGAGATCCGAATCGTATCCGCCGGTTGTCCTCTGGAGACAGGAGGCCTTTTTCCGCACATTCCATGGCGAAGGCTATGGTTACCCCGGTGGAGATGGTGTCCAGACCGTATCTGTCGCAGAGCCAGTTCGCCTCCGCCACGGCCCTGGGGTCGTCTATCTCGCAGTTGGAGCCAAGGTATGCTGTCGTCTCGTATTCAGGCCCCTCCATCTCCTTTCCGTCCCACCGGGAGACCTTGGAGCACTGGATGACACCGCAGCCGTAGCATCCCTTGCTGGTCCACTTCAGTTCCCTGCGCATGTTCTCCGATGTTATCCTCTCGTATCCGTCGAATTCCCCCCGCTGGAAGTTCCGGGTGGGAAGGAAGTGTCCTATCTCCTGGCCCATGCGTATCCACATCATGGTCCCCAGCTCCCGGCGCTTCTTGGCGTTGGGATGCTCCCTGAGATCCTCCGTGAGGCTCCTGGCCAGGCTCCTGAACTCTTCCTCCCTGGCGTATCGTATCCTTTCGCCTCCTTTGACCACCAGGGCCTTGAGGTTCTTGGACCCCATCACGGCTCCCGCCCCTCCCCTGCCGTAATGCCTGTGGAGCCCGGTGGCTATGGCCGCATACCTCACGAGATTCTCCCCCGCCTGGCCGATGGATGCCACCTCGCAGGGACGGTGCCTTTCCTTCAGCGTTCTCTCCGTGTGGAACACGTCCTTCCCCCACAGGTCGTCCGCGGGGTTGAACTCCACGCCCTCGGGAGACACCAGGAGATACAGGGGCTCGTCCGCCCTGCCCTCTATCAGGATATAGTCCCAGCCGGAGCGCCGCATGGCCGGCCCGAAGTGTCCTCCTGCGTGGGAGTCCAGGAAGCCTCCGGTGAGGGGGGAGCGGGTGACCACCGCGGAACGGGCCGAGGTCTGGATCAGGCTGCCTGTCAACGGTCCCGTGGTGAATATGAGAGGATTCCCAGGGTGAAAGGGGTCCTCCAGGGGAGACCTGTCCCTCTCCGCGAGCAGGGACATTCCCACCCCCTTGCCTCCGATATACCGCCGCAGCCTCTCGCTGTCTACGGTGGAGGCCTTGAACTGCCGGTGGGTGAGGTCTATCCCCAGCAGCCTGCCGCAGTTCTCCTCCACGCTCCATGTTCCGTCTCCGCCGGTGTCCATATCGTCTTCCTCCTGTCTCAGGTGGTCCTATGATCTCTCCCGTCCCCGGTCCCCGGCA
>JAGHBH010000108.1 GCA_021161085.1 Thermoplasmata archaeon
GGATTACACCGTGGAAGAGGTGATCTGCACCCTGGGCGGGGAGAAGGGCGGGGAGATCAGGATGATGACCCGCTGGCCCGTGCGTCAGGGCCGTCCTTTCAAGAAGAAGCTGGATCCCACGGAACCCCTTATAACCGGACAGAGGATACTGGACACCTTCTTTCCCATGACGAAGGGGGGTACGGCCGCCATACCGGGGGGCTTCGGGACGGGAAAGACGGTCACACAGCATCAGCTGGCGAAGTGGTGTGATGCCGAGGTCATCGTGTATGTGGGGTGCGGTGAGAGGGGAAACGAGATGACCGATGTTCTCAGGGAGTTCCCGAAGCTGGAAGACCCAAGGAACGGCGAGCCGCTGATGAACAGGACCGTGCTCATCGCCAACACCTCCAACATGCCCGTGGCGGCCAGGGAGGCCAGCGTCTACACCGGTATAACCCTCGCCGAATACTACAGGGACATGGGGTACAACGTGGCGTTGATGGCGGACAGCACCTCCCGCTGGGCGGAGGCCATGAGGGAGATATCCGGTCGTCTGGAGGAGATGCCGGGCGAGGAGGGATATCCCGCCTATCTGGCGTCCAGGCTGGCCGAGTTCTACGAGCGTGCGGGAATGGTGAAGATACTGGGCTCTGAGGACAGAACGGGCTCCGTGAGCGTCATAGGGGCCGTTTCCCCTCCCGGAGGGGACTTCTCCGAGCCGGTTACACAGAACACCCTCCGTATAGTGAAGGTGTTCTGGGCGCTGGACAGCAGCCTGGCGGACAGGAGGCATTTTCCGAGCATAAACTGGCTGAGAAGCTACAGCCTCTACCTCCACGGCGTCCAGCCCTGGTGGAGAGAGCATGTGGCCGAGGACTGGTTCGAGAAGAGGAAGGAGGCCATGGCCCTGCTTCAGAAGGAGGCGGAGCTCCAGGAGATAGTGCAGCTCGTAGGCCCGGACGCACTGCCTCCCAGGGAGCAGCTGGTGCTTGAGACGGCCAGGATGCTCCGGGAGGATTTCCTGCAGCAGAACGCCTTCCACGAGGTGGACACATTCTGCCCGCCGGAGAAACAGTACGGTATGCTGGATATGATATTGAGATTCCACCGCGCCGGCATGTCGCTGCTGGACAGGGAGGCCCCGCTGGACAGGATAAGGGAACTGAAGGCCAAGGGGCTGATAGCCGAGATGGCCACATCCGAGATGGACAGGTTCCAGAGCCTGTTGAAAGAGACGGCGGCATCCCTGGAGGAGGCCGTGCGATCCGTCTCCCGGACCGGCGACAGGGGTAAAGGAGGCGAAGGGATAGGAGGGGAAGGTGAAGGAGGCAAGACCGGGGTCGTGCCGGATGTGGGAGGCCAGATGGAGGAGGTGGTCCGATGAGCCCCATGAAGAAGGAGCAGATAGAATATACCACGGTGAGGGAGATATCCGGTCCCCTGCTGGTGGTGGAGAAGGTGGGGGAGGTTGCCTACGGCGAGGTGGTGAAGATAAGGGGCCCGGACGGAAGGGACAGGCTGGGCCAGGTGTTAGAGGCAGCGAGCGATTATGCCGTCATCCAGGTGTTCGAGGGAACCAAGGGACTGGAGACGAAGGCCACTTCCGTCCGCTTCCTCGGGGAGACCATGAAGTTTCCGGTGTCTCCGGACATACTGGGCAGGGTGTTCGACGGGACCGGGAGGCCCATAGACGGGGGCCCGGAGGTGATACCCGAGGAGAGACGGGACATCAACGGCTCGCCCATCAACCCCTCGGCCAGGGAGTATCCCAGGGAGTTCATACAGACCGGCATAAGCACCATAGATGTGATGAACACCCTGGTCAGGGGCCAGAAGCTTCCCATATTCTCCGGGAGCGGTCTTCCCCACAACGAGCTTGCGGCCCAGATATCCCGGCAGGCCAGGGTGCTGGGGAAGGAGGAGGAGTTCAGCGTGGTTTTCTGTGCCATGGGTATAACGGCCGAGGAGGCGAATTTCTTCATCAGGGAGTTCGAGAAGACCGGGGCGCTGAACCGGTCCGTGCTCTTCCTCAACCTGGCCGACGACCCGGCCATAGAACGGGTGATCATCCCCAGGATGGCCCTCACCGTGGCGGAATACCTGGCTTTCGATCTGGACATGCACGTGCTCGTGGTGCTGACCGACCTCACCAACTACTGTGAGGCCCTCAGGGAGATAGCCTCCGCCAGGGAGGAGGTCCCGGGACGGCGTGGCTATCCCGGTTATATGTACACCGACCTGGCTTCCCTGTATGAGAGGGCTGGGAGGATAAAGGGCAAGAGGGGCAGCATCACCCAGATACCCATCCTGACCATGCCCGATGACGACATCACCCACCCGATACCCGACCTGACGGGGTATATCACCGAGGGTCAGATAGTGCTGTCCCGTGGGCTGCACCGAAAGGGGATATACCCGCCCATAGACGTACTGCCCTGCCTGTCCAGGCTGATGAAACAGGGCATAGGCAAGGGTATGACCAGGGAGGACCACGACGAGGTGTCCAACCAGCTCTATGCGGCGTATGCCGAGGGTATGGACCTCCGGAGCCTTGTGGCCGTGGTCGGGGAGGAGGGATTGACCGAGCGGGACCGGAGCTTCCTGCGCTTCGCCGAGACCTTCGAGCAGAGGTTCGTATCCCAGGGCGGGGACGAGGACAGGACCATAGAGGAGAGCCTTTCCCTTGCCTGGGACCTCCTGGCATCCCTGCCCAGGGAAGAGTTGAAGAGGATAAGGAAGGAATATATAGAGAGATATCTCCCCGGCGGCGACCGGGGCGGGGAGGGGAAAGAGGTGGGAGGAGGAAAAGCCACGGCCTGAGATGCTTTGTGTCAAGTTTTCACCCGGGGCAGATTGTGGTATGAGAAGACAAGCCACCTCACATTTCTTGAGACAAAGCACCAGCCCCTAGAACAGCGTGCCCCAGGACATCTCGCTGTTGCCGACCCCACGTCCCAGGTCGTTTAGGGATATCTCCCCCTCCCTGGTGGTGAGCCGCATGTCCCTGACCACCACAGGATACTCGTTGTAGTGGAGGCGTGTGCTCAGCAGCCATAGGATCGGCTGGCGGAAGCTCCAGGTGGCCCGGGAATATGCCTCCAGTTCCAGCGAGAGGGTTCCTTGGCTATTGGATGCCTCCACGTGGAAGAGGGGGAGGTCGTCGTTTCCCCTGGAGACCTTTATCCTGGTGTCCCTGGCGGACCACTCCGTACCCGTGGGGGCGTGGTGGAAGTCCATTGTCCTGACCAGGGGTATGACCCCGCGGTTGAGGGGATGCCACTGCCGTTTGCTCCTCCGTAGCATGGGGAGTCCGAGATGGGGCATGTAGTACTGGAGGTAGGAGCCGTCGTCGAAATGCACTATCCCCCAGTACCAGGGAACGGCTGGGGCGTGGACGGTGACCCTCTGGAAGTATGCCGTCCCCTCTATCTCCTCCGTCCTTTCATCTCCCCCATCGCCCCGGGTGACTATGGAACCCTCGAATGGAGCCCTGAGGGTTTTCAGTATCTCGTATCCCATCCTCCTTGTCCAGAAATGTTCCTTGAACTCCATCTCCAGGCCGGGCAGGTCCTCCTCTTCTCTGGATATGTGTACCTGGAACTTCACCCTGCCGCCGTCCACCACCACCATGTGGTCCTCTCCCTCCCTGGAGCAGAAGAGATGGTCGTCGCCCCTGGACTGCACCAGCGAGCCGCCGTCCACCACGAAAACGTCCTCCACCAGGGTGAAGGGCTCGTGCATCCTTGAGCCGTCGAAGAACCAGGAAGCGGCCATTCCGTTGAACATCAGTGAGCCATCCTCCCGGCGTGTCATGGAGGTGTCCCCCTTCCACCAGTGTTCCCCCACCTGTATCTTCCTGCAGTTCTTGGCGGACCAGAGGACCATCAGCTGTCTGGGCGGCCTATCTTCCTTCTCCTTGACGAAGAACACCCAGAACCACCACCACCATGTGAGTCTGTCCAGCCGCCGGGACACATCCAGCTCCCAGACATCGGGGACCTTTTCGTTTTTCTGTTCAACCTGCTCGGCCATCACACCCCCGACAGGCATCTGGTAAAAAAGGATTTCCCTCTTGGGGTCCTCTCTGGCCTGTTGGAGACCCTTTCGAACGACCATCATCCTTTTATCGCCGGTGGGATATGGGTATCCGGTGTTCGTCATGCCCCTGTCGGATGTGGAGATAGCCCAGAGTGTCGAGCTGCGTCCCATCCCGGAGATAGCGGAGAAGATAGGCCTGGGGGAGGAGGACATAGAGCCCTGGGGGAGGAACATCGCCAAGGTCTCACTTTCCACGTTGAAACGCATAGGTGCCGGGGGCGGAAAGAGGGGACGGCTGGTGCTGGTGACCACCATAAACCCCACCCCCTATGGTGAGGGAAAGACCACGGTCACCATCGGGCTGGCACAGGCCCTTGCCAGGATGGGGAAACAGGTGTCCCTGGGAATCCGGGAGCCGAGCATAGGCCCCACCATGGGGGTCAAAGGGGGAGCGGCCGGCGGGGGATACAGCCAGGTTCTGCCCATGGAGGATATCAACCTGCATTTCACCGGCGACATGCACGCCATATCCACGGCGCACAATCTCCTGGCTGCCATGGTGAACAACCATATGCACCACGGCAACGAACTCCATCTGGACCCTCGGAGGGTGGTGTGGAAGAGGGTCATGGACATGAACGACCGTGCCCTCCGGAACGTGGTGGTGGGCCTGGGGGGGGAGAAGCACGGGATGCCCCATGAGAGCGGTTTCGACATCACGGCGGCCAGCGAGATAATGGCGGTCCTCTGCCTCTCCTCCGGGATAGAGGATCTCAAAGAGAGGCTTTCCCGGATAATCGTGGGGTACCCGATGAAGGGCTCCCTGCCGGCCACCGCCGGAGAGCTGGGGGCGGTGGGTGCCATGGCCGCCCTGCTGAAGAACGCAGTGAAGCCTAACCTGGTCCAGACCGTGGAGGGCACCCCCGCTTTTGTTCACGGCGGGCCTTTCGCCAACATAGCCCACGGGACCAGCAGCCTCATATCCACCAGGCTTGGGCTGGCCCTTTCCGACTTCTTCATCACCGAGGCGGGTTTCGGCAGCGACCTGGGGGCGGAGAAGTTCTTCAACATAGTCTCCAGGATCGGCGGGCTGAGACCGGCTGTGGCCGTGGTGGTGGTGACCACCCGGGCCCTGATGAGACACGGCGGGGGGGAAGGAGGGGGAGCCAGGTTGGAGGCAGTCAGAAAGGGCCTCTGCAACCTGGACAAGCACATAGAGAACATAAGGATGTTCAACGTGACCCCGGTGGTGGCCGTGAACACCTTCCCCGGCGATAGGGAGGAAGAGCACCGCATCATACTGGACCACTGCCGCGACCTCGGCGTGGAGGCGGCCGTGGTGGATGTCCGGGAGAGGGGGGGAGAGGGGGGACTGGAGCTGGCGGAACTGGTGGTGAAGGCCGCCGGCGGAGGGGAACGCTTCGCTCCGATATATCCCCTGGATATTCCCATCAAGGAGAAGATAGGGCTGATATCCACCATGATATACGGGGCGGACCGTGTGGTGTACACCGTCAAAGCCGAGAAGGACATAGCCCACATAGAGCGGGACCTGGACATAGGGGGGCTTCCCGTGTGCATGGCCAAGACGCAGTACAGCCTCAGCGACGACCCCCTGCTCCTGGGCAGGCCCAAGGGGTTCAAGATAACCGTCAAGGAGGTGAGGGTGTCCGCCGGGGCCGGTTTCGTCATCCCGTTCACGGGTACGATAACCACCATGCCGGGGCTCCCGAAACATCCGGCGGCACTGGACATCGACCTCGACGATGAGGGGAGGATAACGGGGCTTTTCTAGGCGAAAGAGAATCAGGAGCTGGGCTTGGGGTTTAGGGTATGGTTAAGAATAATGTATAGACAGTTGAACGGCCGAAGGATGGCAAAAAATTATATGAACACGGTTCTTTTCATTGTTTCTGCCGGGGACATGGTCATGACCGAAATCACGTTCTCGTATCTGGAGAAAGGGCGTTTGCTTTTTGAAGAGAAGAACCCCCCATCACGTGAGAGCGATAGGATGAACAAGATATTCGGCCCTGTGATAATAGCGATGGGAATCATCCTCTTCTTCATCTTTTTGTTCGGTGATAGCGACGATCCGGGTGTGGCGGTCGTGCTGTCTTTTATCCCGCTGACTTTGGTAGTGATGGGAATAGGCATGCTGCTTTCTTCCATGGCGACAAGGAACGTGAAGATCTATGAGAGAGGTATCGCCCTGCCCCAGGTGCCCATCAGGGAGATAAGGAAGGAAGAAGAGTTTCTGCTTTTTGACGATATAATCTCGATAGAGATAGTGGACTTTGCAATAGGCCAGGGGGCCAAATGGATAGAGATAAAAACCCGTAAAGGGGAAAAACCAACCTTCCTGGGGTACTCGGCCCTCTCCGACCCGCTGCCTTTTCTCAGGGCGGTGGAAGAAGCCAGAGCGGAATTGCTGGGTCCGGAGGCTAAGGAGGTATTGAAGAGGGACAGGCCGGAGAGAAGGCCGCCCCCCGCCGTGGAGAAGCGGTTGAGGTCTACCTCCGGGGATATGGGCATGGTCGTCTTCATGATGCTGATGTACGCCTTTATGTTCATGATAATCGGCTCCTCGATCTCTTTCACGAAAAAAGGGCCTCTGTCTGTTCTGGTGTTTGTTATGCTCCAGGGGGTTCTGTTGATTTTTGTGTGGGGGGCGATAGTCCATATAGAGAGGGTTAATACCTCCATATGGGCTTTTTCCAGTGTTAAACCGGACGGACTGGAGGCGAAAGTCCCTTATCTTCTCAGGCTCTACACCAGTATGAGGGATAAACTCCCTTTTTCTGTGATAAAGGAGATCAGACACACCCTGGACCCTTTCTTTTTTACGGACAGGGCGGAGGCGATCTTAGGTGACGGTAGGAAGATAAAGATTCCGTACGAGGCCTATCAGACCGTCATCAGGCTGCCTGGCTGGAGGGTGGAGGGTGATGTCGCGATCAACCAGAACCCGAAGGTGCCGGAGCCCCTCAGGGTTTATATGTGGAGGATAGGAATAACGGCTTTCCTGGGGCAGCTGTTCCTGCTGGCCTTGAGCAGTATCTTCGGTTCCGTCCTGCGGGAGGGGTGGGAGTCCGTGAAGGGGCCTCTGGCCGGATTGCTTATTGTGGTTGGCTCCGGAGTTCTGATATTCCATCTTTATATTCTCTCAAAGGCCGCTAAGCGGACGGTGGAGGGTAGCAGAGAGCCTTTCGTAGCCAGGGGGTCTGTTCACATACCCCGGGGGGAATACGAGTGGGATGTCTACAGGATAGACGAGATAGAGAAAATATGCGTCAGGAAGGATGCGGTGGGGGAATACTGCTCTCTTGTGGTAGGAGGGAGGGAGAAAAAACTGCCCTTGTCGTATTACCGTTTTTTCGCCAGGGAGAAGGGGCTTCCCGTGGAGAGCCGCCACGAGAGCGAGGGAGAGCAGGAGGCATCGTGAGAGATAGGGGAATGCTTCTTTACAGAGAGAGTGAAGAGGCCGTGAAGAGGAAAAAGAATATTCTCTCCGTCTTATTTCCGTTCAACCGTGGATTCGCTCACCATCTTTCCCTCCTCTTCCATCTTTCCCTCCTCTTGTAAGTAGATGCTTATTTTCTTTGAGCTCCATCCGTACGACCGACGTAAACGGATCGCTTCATCTAACACCTGGGAAACTCGATGTACCGTATGGGGTCTTCGGCTCTTCAACCTGAGACCCTCATACACTCTCTCATCCACCCTGATCTTATACTCCAAGGAGTACACACGATACACTCGGTCAGGAGGCCGCTTCACCTGCTTCCTTACATCAATCCTCATACAAACACCTTAACTTAAAGGTGTCCCAAATGTCTTGACGAATTA
>JAGHBH010000165.1 GCA_021161085.1 Thermoplasmata archaeon
GATGAGCACGTTGGAGATGGTGCTGGAGATGGAGGGGAGCGCCGGGAGAAAGGAGAAGGCCAACGTGTCCACCTCCAATGTGCCGTGTATTAGATACTTCTTCGGCAGGAAG
The DNA here is from genome assembly GCA_021161085.1 of Thermoplasmata archaeon. GTDB lineage: Archaea > Thermoplasmatota > Thermoplasmata > JAGHBH01 > JAGHBH01 > JAGHBH01. The sequence continues at coordinate 113 of JAGHBH010000165.1, forward strand.
AGGGAGATGGACGAGATACGGGCAGCCCTCTCCACTGGAGCAAGGATGATCATAATCACGGGCATGCCGGGGATAGGGAAGACCACCCTCGGTGTACGAATATTCCATGAATATGAGGACGAGATGAACGTGTTCTGGTATCCCATCCACGAGTGGGACACGCCCAGGAGCATCCTGGTCCTTCTGAGCGAGTTCCTCTACAACATGGGAAAGCCCGGGCTGAAAAAGATGCTCCGTCATGCGAAGAAGATCGCAATGGACGATATCGCGATGGTGCTCCGTGAAGACCCTCCCGAGAACTCTCTCTTCATATTCGACGACTTCCAGAAGGCGACGGAGGATGTGGAGCGGTTCCTTCTCGTGCTGAGGGAAGCCGTATGCCGTACGGAAGACGGTGCCGTGATCCTTTTGACCAGGGTGCTCCCCTCATTCTATGACGTGGGAGAGGCCGTTCTCAAGAAGAGCATGTGCGAGATCAGGCTGGGGGGGCTGGACTATGAGGCGAGCCTGTCCCTCCTGGAGGAGAGGGGCATAGACCCTGAACGCGGCGGGGAACTCTATGCGCTTACAGGTGGACATCCGCTGGCCCTTGAGCTCATAGAGACCAAGGATGGTGTCGAAGAAGGAAAGGATCTGATGAGATATCTTTACGCCGAGGTCTCTCGGAGGCTCACACCGGAGGAAAGGGATCTGATGTCCTTTCTGTCCGTTTACACGGAGCCCGTGCCCGTTGACATGCTGCTGGAGAAGGATTTTGCCTATGAGACTGTTCGGGAGCTGATCAAAAAGAGCCTGCTTTTGGAAAAGGCCGATGGAAGGATTCTACAGCATGATTTGATCAAAAGCTTCTTCTACGATACGATGCCAGGGGGGGAGAAGAGGAGGAGACACGTTGACGCTGCGAGAGCTTACGAGATGGAGGGGGGAGAACACGACAGCGTCATGGTCATATACCATTACTTGAGGGGGGGCGAACAGCAACATGCGGTAGAGCGGCTGCTGGAATATGGCGGCCCGCTTATAAAACGGGGATACAGCGGTGAGATCAGGGAGCTTGTAGAGGAGCTGGATGAAGGGAAAATGAAGAGAGAGCATCTGGCAGGCGTTCTATCGCTGAAAGGAGACATATATGACCTCACAGGGGAATGGGACAGGGCCATCGAATGCTATGAGGCCTCGCAGAGGTTGAACGAAGAGATCGGAGATGACAGGGGCGTGGCAAGGGCCGCCCTCAACATTGGCCGCCTCTATGCGGAGAGAAGCATGTGGGAAGAGGCGCTTGAAAATTTCGAAAGATGCATGGATATCTCTGGGCGCATCAACGACCAGAAGCTAACGGCAGACGCATATCACAACATGGGGCGGGTGCTCTTCCGAAGGGGCGAACTGGACAGGGCGAAGGGCCTTCTGAAAAAATCGCTTGCGATATATAAGAAAAACAGAGACATTCCGGGTATGGCAGGGGTATACACCGCCCTGGCGAATCTCCACGTAAATAGAGGGGAATACGACGAGGCCATTGAGAAATATTCCAACGCTCTGGAGCTTCTCAAGACACTGGGAGACAAACCGGAGATCGCAAGGGTATACATCAACATAGGGGTAGCGCACGACCTCAAAGGAGACCGCGAGAAGGCCCTGATATATTATGAGAAAGAGATAGAACTCGCCGGAGAGATCGGCGACGTTAGGAAAAAGGGATACGGATTGATCAACGCATCATATGCCTATCTGGACATGGGCAACCTAACCAGGGCGATGGAATACTGTAAAGAGGGACTGGAGATATTCACACATCTGAAAGAAAAGCTGCTGATCGGAGACGGATACTGCCTCTACGCCAGCATACTCGCGCAGGAGAAAGAGTGGGACAAATCGGCAGACTACTTCGAGAAATCCATCGGAATCCACGAAGACCTAAAGAGCATTGACGGGCTCTCACAGACACACCTCTATTACGCCAGAATGCTGTCTGCGAAGGGCGACAGAGAAAAAGCGAGGACGCACCTCCTGAAAGCACTCGAATATTACAAAAAGCTCGGGAACGAGGAGAAGATAAAAGAGATAGAAAGGGAACTCGATGCTCTCTCCTGACTGAGAGGACGGGCTTCCGTCGAAGTTGGGCGCACGCTCCCGTCCCGAGAGCCGGGCCCCTTGCATGAAACAGGTCTGTTTGATGTGGTTCTGTGGGGAGTGTGGGGAGGTGTTCTGTGGGGCAGCATGCGGGACGAGACATTGGCCACCCTCAGAACCGGGCAGCCGGCATACAGAACGGCGGCGGGTCAAAGCGTGCCAGAGCGTGCCAAAACGTGCCAAAAAGGGTGATGGAAGGAAGGGCGCAGGAGGAAGGGCGTCAAATAGGTCAAACCCGCCGTGGGAATGCGGGGATACCGCTGTTTATACCGCCATTTATATATACCTCTCTCGGGATGGCCGCCCGAGGTATGAGACATGACCGTTGACATGGGTGTTCTGGCTCCGCTGGCCAGTCTTCTGGCTGTTCTGTTCGCCGGCTATCTCTATGCCACCCTCAAAAAGCAGGATTCCGGCACGGAAGAGATGAGGGAGATATCCCACGCCATCCAGGAGGGAGCGTCGGCATATCTCAGGAGACAGTACAAGGGCGTGGCCATATTCTTCGTTCTGATGTTCATCGTCCTCCTGGCCGTCTCTTTCCTGGGCTATCTCACCATCTATGCCTCCTTCGCCTTCGTCACCGGCGGCTTCCTCTCGGCGTTGAGCGGATTCGTCGGAATGAAGGTCGCCACCATGTCCAACGCCAAGACCACCGCGGCCGCAAAGCACAGCCTCAACAAGGCCCTTAGAACCGCATTTTCCAGCGGCGCCGTCATGGGCCTCATGGTCGTCGCCCTGGGCCTCTTCCATGTCACCCTGTGGTTCTTCCTCCTCAAGGACGTGCTCAGCCTCCCCATAGAACAGGTCACCGCCACCATAGTCACCTCTGGGATGGGGGCGTCCAGCATGGCCCTCTTCGCCCGTGTGGGCGGCGGGATATACACCAAGGGGGCGGACGTGGGAGCGGACCTGGTGGGAAAGGTCGAGGCGGGCATACCGGAGGACGACCCCAGGAACCCTGCGGTCATAGCGGACAACGTGGGTGACAACGTCGGGGACGTGGCCGGCATGGGGGCGGACCTTTTCGAGAGCTACGTGGGCAGCATAGTGGCCACAATGGCCCTGGGTGCTTCGGCCGCCCTCTCCCTTCCCCGAGCCGAGCAGGCCCTCTTCGGGGGATACAGTGAGGCCACCACGGCCTTCGTCACCCTACCGATGGTGATCGCCGCTGTCGGGATATTCGCCAGCATAATAGGCACCTTCTTCGTGAAAACGGAGGAGAAGGCGGATCAGAGGGCACTACTGACGGCCCTCCGGCGGGGGGTATACGGGGCCACAATACTGGTGGTCATATTTACCTACATAGCCATAGACCAGATACTGGGGTCCAGATATATGGGGGTCTGGTTCGCCCTCCTCTCCGGCCTCATCGCCGGCAACATCATAGGCTTCAACACCGAATATTTCACCAGCGACAGCTACAACCCCACCAAGAGCATATCCAAATCCGCCAAGACCAGCGCTGCCACGGTGATGATAACCGGACTCTCCGTGGGTATGCTCAGCACTCTCATCCCCATAATCGTGGTAGGCGTTTCAGTCATCACCAGCTTCTTCCTTGCAGGCGGCAGTCTGGCCGACCCGGAGATAGGCCTATATGGGATAGGCATGGCGGCCGTGGGTATGCTCAGCACCCTGGGGATAACCCTCTCCACGGACGCATACGGGCCTGTGGCGGACAACGCCGGAGGAATAGCGGAGATGAGCCACCAGGAGGCCTATGTGAGAGAGAGGACGGACGCCCTGGACGCCCTGGGCAATACCACGGCTGCCACGGGAAAGGGCTTCGCCATAGGCTCCGCAGCCCTCACCGCCCTAGCCCTGATAGCAGCCTATCTGGACTCCATAAAACGGTATGCATGGGAGAGCAACATAGCCGGACTACACACCACCTACGTCGGAAGGAACGGCATCCCGGGTTACGCCTTCGTTCCCTATAGCGATATCATCTCCCACTACCAGCTCAACATACTCAACCCCCTCCTCCTGGCCGGGATGTTCATCGGGGCCATGCTACCTTTCATATTCTGCTCCATCACCATGAACGCCGTGGGAAGGGCCGCCCAGAAGATGGTTGAAGAGGTCAGAAGACAGTTCCGAACGATGCCCGGCATAATGAAAGGCACGCAGAAACCGGACTATGGAAGGTGTGTGGACATCAGCACCCGGGCCGCCCAGAAAGAGATGGTCACCCCTGCCATCATAGCCATCGCGGTACCCATAGCCATCGGCCTCCTCCTAGGCGTGGCAGCGGAGATAGGTCTGGTGATAGGAGCCCTGGTGAGCGGCTTCGTCCTCGCCGTGTTCATGGCCAACGCCGGAGGCGCATGGGACAACGCCAAGAAATACATAGAGAAGGGGCACTACGGCGGCAAGGGAAGCCCCGCCCACAAGGCCAGTATCATAGGAGATACCGTGGGAGACCCCTTCAAGGACACCAGCGGGCCGAGCCTCAACATACTCATAAAACTGATGAGCATGACCAGCCTGGTGTTCGCGGCCCTGTTCATAGCCTCCCCGTTCTAGTTTCAGATACTATAGAAGGGTATGACGGGGCCACCTGCCTATCCGTCTCCTCCAGTTCGTCCTCTCTTCCATATCCGCCTCTCTATCTCCCTCCTCTTCTCCCCTGGGAGACCGGCCAGGGGGTAAAGCACGGCCCCCCTCCATCCCAGACATTTCATCTCCCGATACAGGGCAATGCCCCCGCCGGACCCGCCAAGACCTTTTATATCGTGGGGGAGAACAACGCCCGAACAGTTCTTGAACACGCCCTCCTCCCAGGCCTCAGCCAGCCCTCCGATTTCCGTTATATCACCAGCCCCCCAATCCCTCAAAACACCGAGATCCAC
>JAGHBH010000140.1 GCA_021161085.1 Thermoplasmata archaeon
ATCGGAACCCAGTGGGGGGATGAGGGAAAGGGAAAGATAACCGATTACTGTGCGGAGAGAGCGGATGTGGTGGTCAGGTTCCAGGGGGGAAACAACGCGGGCCACACCATAATCGTGGGCGGGAAGAGGTATGCCTTCCATCTGATACCCTCCGGGGTGCTGTGGAAGAAGACTCTGGTTCTGGGCAACGGCGTGGTCATAGACCCCGAGGTGCTGTCCGGGGAGCTGGAGAGCCTTCGGTCCGCCGGTTTCGAGGATGTGGACCTGTGGATAAGCGACAGGGCACATCTCATAATGCCCTACCACCGGCTCCTGGACGGGGCCGAGGAGACCCTGCGTGGAAGCGAAAAGGTGGGAACCACCGGGCGGGGGATAGGGCCCGCCTACGGGGACAAGATAGCCCGGTACGGCGTCAGGGCGGGGGACCTTTTGGATGAAGAGGGTTTGAGGGAGAAGGTCTCTTTCGCCGTCTCCGTCAAGAACCTGCTCTTGGATGCCTTCGGCAGCGGGGAGAGGGTGGACGAGGATGAGATTTATGGGAGACTGAGGGACTACGGACGGCTTTTCTCCCGGCGGATAACCGATACCTCCATACTCATTCACCATGCTCTTTCCGGGGGAAAGAAGGTTCTGTTCGAGGGGGCCCAGGGTACGATGCTGGATGTGGACTGGGGCACCTATCCCTATGTGACCAGCTCCCACACCGTGGCCGGGGGAGCCTGCATAGGGGCCGGTGTTCCACCCTCCAGGATAGACAGGGTACTGGGAGTGGTGAAGGCGTACACAACCCGTGTGGGGGCCGGGGTGTTGCCCACGGAGATAAAGGAGGGCATGGGAGAGCGTTTGCAGAAGAAGGGCGGCGAGTTCGGCACCACCACCGGACGTGTGAGACGGTGCGGCTGGCTGGACATGGTGGTGGTCAACCATGCCTGCAGGCTCAGCGGTGTCAGCCATATAGCGCTCACCAAGGTGGACGTCCTCGGCGGGCTGGAGGAGATTCCTGTGGCCCGTGCGTACAGGATAGACGGCGAGGAGACCGGGTATTTCCCGTCCAGCATAAAACGCCTTGAGAGGGCCGAACCGGTGTATGACGTCCTGCCCGGGTGGGACGACCTGTCGCCGGAGGATTGGAGGGAGATAGCGAATAAGGGTTACAGCGCTCTTCCATCGGCTCTCAAGGAATATATTTCATATATAGAGAAGAACACCGGTGCCACTGTCTCTATTGTATCTTTCGGCCCCGGCAGGGAGGACACCGTGGATAGGGGGACTCTGGAGTGGTGACGGCGATGCGGCCCGATGAACGGTGTGAAAGGCATGGGATAATTCGGCGCGGAGGGATAGGAGATGGATAGACGGACCGGACTCCTCCTAATCCGGATCGGTGTCGCGGCCGTCTCCGTCATGGTGGCCCTCGCCCTGGTGGTGGGGGTCTACTCTATGGTGCTCTTCTTCACCGGCGGAGAGGATTTTCCCATAAGCATGCCCGACCCCGACCAGGTGACCGTGGAGGCCGGCCCGGAAAACACGCTGACCTTCTCGGCCCCGCTGGTGGTGGAGAACAACGGCATATACCCCGTGGAGGACCTCGGGATATATCTGACCATGACCTACGAGGGAAAGGAGATATTCAAGGGGGTCAACGATCTGGGGACCATACCGCCCCACTCGTCGGTCACCAAGACCATCACCTTCTCCACCAGCGCCGGCCATCTTCTTGACCAGGGGCTGGGTGAGGTCTTCTTCCGGGATGTGAACACCACCATCCGGGTGGACGTGAACGGCAGGTATGTGTTCTCCTGGATAGGATTCTCGCTCCATTTCTCAACACCCACCAGATGGGAGGCCCCCGTGAACATAACCACCATTCCGGAGGATGCGAAATTCTCTGTCTCAGGCAGCGGCGGAAATGCTTCCCTCCAGATCCCCCTGACAGTCAGAACGGCCGAATGGCTCTCTGGGAATGCCACCGTGAGAACAGAGGTCGAAGCCCTGGGAATTGGAAGCCTGGATGGCGGCGAGTTCTCCTTCCCCCTGGGGGGCGTATATAACGGGAGCCTCGTCCTCAACATGACCTCCGACACGGCCACACGTCTCGTGAGCGAGCAGACCGTCTTCAGGGAGAACATAAACATAGTCCTGGATATAGACGGGAGGAGTGTGCAGTACAATCTCTCCAGGGAGGAAGAATGGCTTCCGCCCCTTGGAGGCCTTGATATCAGCGTGGAGAACGTCAGCGGGACGGTGAACGTGGATGTCGCCTTCCAGAACATGCGGGACACCGGGGGAACATATACGGTGAGCCTGTGGCTTCTGGACAGCCCGCCGGCCGAGGGATCCCTTGGGAGCGGCAGCCCGGACGCCCAGGACACCAGGTACGTGGGAGGAGGTGAGGGATACAGCTGGCACACATCTCTGATCCCGCCCCCGGACGCCGAGGGATATCTGCTCCAGATAGAGGAAGAGAACCTGGGATCGATATACATCGAGGGGGGAGCCCTATGAACGGGCCGGAGGAAAACGGGCCGGAGGAAAACCCGGAGGGGGGTGATGTTCTGGGTCATCCGCCTGCCGAAGAACGGGCCACCCCGGGCGGGGGGAAGGAGGAACGGCCGGAGGGATACACCGGAGAATTCCCCCCTCCCCGGATACCGCCCTACCAGATGGACCCGGCGGTACACAACAGGGCCCTGGAGATCATGCAGAAGACGCTCAAAGGCGGGAGCGGCCGGGCGGTTCTCGGCGGTGTTCTCGGCGGGATGCTGTATATAATGCTACCCCTTCTGCCATATCTGCTCCTGAAGATGCTGGCACCCCCCATCGTGTGGGAGGAGATGCCCGAACAGATAACGGAGTTCTTCACCACCCTGCTGGCCATAGCCCTCTTCGTCGGATGGGCCATGGTGATCCTGGGGGCGGTGAAGGGATATCACATGAGGGGCACCACCCCCCGGCTGGCCGCATCGCTGGCCTCCCTGGGAGTCAAGGCCATCCTCCTGTACGCACTTTTCTACCCCTTCATCATCACCCTGGACATGGGGAATGACAGCGGCAGCGGAGGCTTTTCCATAGACATGACCACATACGTGAACATCCTCTACACTCTGATACTCGTGAGGGCCGCATACTTCTTCCTGGAATACTGGGTGTACAGGGACGACGTCTCCGCCTGGAACCGCGGGGAGATTCCCGATTACTACTATAGGAAAGCCTACAAGAAAGTGTATGGCAGAAAGGTGGAGGAGGATTTCGGAGAAAACAGGGGAGACCGGGACATCCTGGGAGGGAGCGTGGAATAC
>JAGHBH010000047.1 GCA_021161085.1 Thermoplasmata archaeon
CTCCGGGTCCCTCTCCCCGGCCCTCGAGAATATTTCCAGAACCCTGGGGTCGGCATCCCCCAGGGAACGGCGGAACTCCCTGGCCGTCTTCAGATCAGAGGTGTCCGCCTCGACCACCAGAACATCCTCTTCGAATCTCGGACTCTCCCCCAGAACGTCACCTCTGGGTCCTATCACCCGTCCGCCGCCCCAGAACATCATGGAGCGATAGACCCCCACGTTGTTGCTGTAGGCCATGAACACGGTGTTCTCCACGGCCCGGGCCGGCAGGAGGGTTTCGAAGAACCGTCTGGTGACGTTGGGGCTGGCGGATATGTTCACCACCAGCCAGGCACCCCTCAGGGCGTAGAGTCTGGAGAGCTCGGGGAAGAAGAGATCATAGCAGATTGACAGGCCTATCTTTCCCAGCGCCGTGCGCGCGACCACCGGCTCCCGGCCAGGGGTGAAGTGCAGCCTCTCCTCGAAGGGGCCGAAGGTCGGCAGATGTATCTTCCTGTAGGGCCACACCTTGCCCTCCGGGGAGACCAGAACGGCGGTGTTATAGACCACCCCGTCCCCCGCCTCGGGCATGCCGAAGAGGATGTGGCAGCCGTGCTCTCCGGCCATGTCCACCACCCTGGACACGGAGGGACCATCCAAGGGCTCCGCCAGCGTCCTCGTCCGGTCCCGGAGGGAGTATCCGGTGAGAAACATCTCCGGGAACACCACCAGGTCTGCCCCGTCGGGAATCGCCCCCGCCATCCTATCCAGGTTGGCCTCCTTGTCACCCAGCACGGGAGACAGGGAGGCGGTGGCCAGACGCACCTTCATGCTGTGGGGAAAAACCGGGGGGAATAAAAACATTGGGGGTGTGGATGCCCTAGCTAGCATCTCCGGAATACCGGATACTCTAAGGCGTCACAGCGATGCAGGCTTCACAGCGATGCGAGGTACAGATGGATGTTATCCCTGTCCAGCAGATGGGCCTTATGGATGTGTCTGGGTTTTTTCCATCTCTTCGTTCCCCATGTGACCTCGAAGCCTATCTGTTCTCTACCGGATATACAGACGATGTCGGCCTCGGTGGAGTTCCTCCAGTAGAACGCGGGGCATCTTCGTGAGATCAGGGATGCGGCCGTTCCCTCCACGAGCCAGTCCTCGGAATATTCGGTTCCTGTGTAGTCGGCGAATATCCTGAAAAGGAGGGGGTCCGTGAAGTGTATCTTTTTGTTCTTTCTGTAGAGGACCCTGAGGTCCTGCGAGAGCATGTTGAGTATGATGGCCGAGAACGTGCCCTCCAGGACCTCCGCATAGCTTCTTGCGGTATGGGGGGAGTTTATCCCCGTTTCCGAGGCGATCCCGTTCCAGCTTATCGGTGTGCCCCTCGCCCTCACTATGTAGGAGATCACCTCTTTCATGTATCTGTCGCTCTTTCCGGCCTTCATCCAGTCTCCCCGCATCCAGTCCAGATAGGTCTTCATCGTCTCGGGCGAGACCCTCCCGTATCTCTTGAAGTCCCTTATCGCCCTGGGAAAACCGCCGGTCTTAATATACCGGAGGAGCAGTTCCTTGAGGGTGCCGGAGTACATCCGGTTCGCATCCGCGTTCCTCTCTATGGACCCGATATCTCCGGTCACGGGCTTTATGCCGGAGAGGACCTCCGAGTATCTGGAAAGGCTCAGGGGCATCATGAGATGGTCCGCACCCTTTCCCCTCCGCCCGGGAAAAAGCTCCTTCTGCTTGGTGAGCTCCATGCTCGCGGAACCGGTCACGGTTATCACATCGCCGGCCAGTTCGCCGGAGTCTATCCTTGATTTCAGGGCCCTCCACCACTCCTCCACGAATGTTATCTCATCCAGGAATATGAAGGATTTTCTTATCCCCCAGGCCTTCCTCGATGAAAGATATCCGTCCAGAACCTCTCCGAGTTCGACATGGTCCGTGAGTTCGTCACAGGAATAATAGAATATAGATTTAGGGTCCCTCTTTTCAAGGAGCCTGTGTATCAATATCTTGACCGCCGTAGTTTTTCCGACCTGCCTCGGCCCGTATATGAAGTTCAGGGAGAAGGGCTCCGTGGAAAGCTCCTCCACTATCTCTGGAACCCAGTTTATCTCCGCCTCCTTCCACTCGAGATAGGCGAAATCCTCCTCGTTGATCCACCACGGGTTGTAACGTTCCATATGCAATGGTATTGCATAGTAGTATATAAAGGATTTGCAACGGTATTGCAAATAGTGTGGTCCGGTGTCATCCTCCATAAATCTCATAACCCACATGGTGTTCTCTCCCGTCATGCGTGTGGTTTTCACGGACAGGAAGGCCGGTCGGATAAAGGTCATGGTGGAGAATCCCGACGATATCTGGCATCTCTATTCCGTGATCCGCAGGGGGGATGTGGTCTACGGCGTGGCCTTCCGCCGGGAGGAACAGCGTGCTGACATGGTGCGTGCGGTGAAGACGGAGAAGAAGAGGATGTGGGTGGGTGTCCGGGTGGAGGACGTGGAGTTCCGTGCCTTCACGGACAAGCTGAGGGTCGCCGGTGTCATAGTGGACGGACCGCAGGACATCGGGCGTCATCAGTCGCTGGACATCGGACCGGGGGATACGGTCGAGGTGGTCATGGACCCGTGGAGGCCCAGGGACGCCGAGAGGCTGGGCAAGGCCGCCAGGGATACCAGGAGGCCAAAGGTCGTGGTGGTCTCCCTGGATGACGAGGAGGCGGTGGCGGCCGTCCTGTGGAGTTACGGCATCCAGGAGGCCGTTAACATCCGAGGACACGGCGGGGGAAGGATTACGGGGGGAAGAAGGATGGCGGAGGGAGGAAGGCTTTCTACGGAGAGGTCGTGGCCGCGGCGGAGAGGACGTGGAAGGAGGCCGGCCAGGGTTCTCCCGTGCTGGTGGTGGGCC
>JAGHBH010000001.1 GCA_021161085.1 Thermoplasmata archaeon
CTTCACGGCCGTGGACGGGATGGAAAGGATATGGGTGGAGGGGGGGGACGTTGTGAAAGCCGCCGAGGAATACTGCCAGGGGGTGGTTGAGAAATGCCGGCTGATCGGCGAACATGGAGCGGGGCTGATAGAGGACGGCTATAGGGTGCTGACACACTGCAACGCCGGGGCCCTTGCCACCGTGGACTGGGGGACGGCCCTTGCCCCCATACGGATGGCCCACCGGGAGGGCGGAAGGGTGTTCGTGTGGGTTGACGAGACCAGGCCCTGGCTCCAGGGCTCCAGGCTCACGGCGTGGGAGATGGTGCAGGAGGGAATAGACCACAGGATCATAGTGGATAACGCGGCCGGATATTACATGGCCCGGGGAGAGGTGGACCTTGTCATAGTGGGGGCGGACAGGGTGACGAAAAACGGTGATGTGGTGAACAAGATCGGAACCTATGAAAAGGCCGTGGTGGCCCGGGACAACAATATTCCCTTCTATGTGGCCGTGCCCTCCACCACACTGGATCCCGGCATGGAGGCGGGGAGGGATGTTCCGATAGAGGAGAGGGCGGAGGAGGAGGTGCTGGAGTTCAAGGGCGTGCGGGTGGCCCCGGGGGAGAGCAGGGCGGGTAATCCTGTTTTCGATGTCACTCCCGCCCGGCTGGTCTCGGGGTATATAACTGAGCGGGGGATAGTAAAAGATATAACAGGGTTGTCCTTTGGACAACCGCAGGAATGAGTAAGCGCAGGAATGATTAAGGGAGCAGTATAATCTCGAGACGAATGGAGTTGATCTGATGGGAGAGGAGACCGTGAAAAAGATAACCCTTGGAGAGCTCATCGTAAGGAATGGAAGAGAATACGGCGGCCGGCCTGCGGTGCATGATGGATTTCGCCGTCTGACCTATGGAGAGCTGTTGGAAGAGGTTGACCGCTATGCCCTGGCTCTGAGAGAGATAGGGATACAGCCGGGGGACAGGATAGGTATATGGCTGCCGAACAGCGTGGAGTGGGTGGTGGCCTGGTACGGCAATGCAAGGGTGGGGGCGGTGACCATCCCCATGGACACATGGTACAAGCCTTCCGAGGCGGAGTACATACTCAAACACAGCGGGGCGAAGGCCGTGATCGTGGCCGACAGGTTCGGTTCCAGTGATTATCACGAGATGCTGGACCAGATTAAGCCTTCTCTACCGGATCTTGAGCATATCATAGTGAGGGGTGAGCCATGGGAGGGCACGATATCCTATCAAAACCTTCTGGAAAAGGGCGACCTGTCCCGCCGTGGGGAGCTGGACCGGTTGGAGGAGAACATAGACCCCGATGATGTGGCCTTCATCCTCTACACCAGCGGGACCACGGGAAAGCCCAAGGGGGCCATGCTCACCCACCACAACATCGTCCACAACGCATATCAGGTGGCAAACCAGCTGGCCACGACAAAAGACGACAAGTTCATCCTCCCCGTTCCCTTCAGCCACTGCTTCGGCTGCGTCATGGGCATAACCGGTGCGGGGAACTTCGGAGCCAGCATAACCAGCCTCCTGGGCTTCGACCCTAAGAAGGTGTTGGAGCGTGTTCAGGAAGAGCGGGCCACAACCATATACGGGGTGCCCACAATGTTCATCCGCGAGCTGGAACTGGTCAAGGCGGGGGGATACGACACCTCCAGCCTGCGGACCGGAATAATGGCCGGCGCCCCCTGTCCCGTGGAAACGGTGCGTGAGGTGAGAACCCTGATGCACTGCAACGTCCTCATAGCATACGGGCTCACCGAGGCCAGTCCGGTCATAACCATGACCTCCCTGGACGACCCTGACGAGATAAGGGCGGAGACCGTGGGAAAGCCCCTTCCGGGCATAGAGGTTAGGATAGTGGATGACGACCACAACCCCCTACCCCCCGGGCAGATGGGAGAACTGGCCTGCCGGGGCTACAACGTGATGAAGGGATATTACAAGATGCCGGAGGAGACCAGGGAGGCCATAGACGAGGAGGGATGGCTGTACAGCGGCGACCTGGCCACCCAGGACGAGGAGGGATACGTGAGGATCGTCGGCAGGAAGAAGGAGATGGTCATCGTAGGCGGATTCAACGTCTATCCCAGAGAGATAGAAGAGTATCTCCTGGCCAATCCCAAGATAGGAGAGGCCACGGTGGTGGGCGTACCCGACCCCGACCTGGGCGAAGTGGTGGCGGCGGTGATAAAACCCGCCCCTGGAGAGAGCATCACCGGCCAGGAGGTGGTGGATTACTGCTACGGCCAGATAGCCAGCGCCAAGGTGCCCAGATATGTCTTCATAGGGGGGGAGATACCAGTCAGCGGCAGGGGCAAGGTGCAGAAGTTCAAGCTGCGGGAGTCCCTGCACAGGGAGATAACCGAGAAGGGAATACAGAAGATCGTGCCCACCAAGGTGAAGAACAGAGGATAATATTCTTCCCTAGCTTCCCGCCGCCCGGACCTTCAGCCTCCTCACCACCCCCATAGAAAAATAACCGGAAGATGATGATATGGACTACTACACACTCCTCTATTATCCGGGCACACTGCTCTCCATAGTTCTTTCCCTTCTCCTCACCGTTGTGATCCACCGGGAGGGGGTTCTGAACACCGGAGGCGTCATCTCCGCTCTGATCATCGGTCTGGCGGTGGGAGTTTTCGGCGGCCTCCCATGGCTTCTCCTCCTCATCTCGTTTCTCATACTGGGGTTCGGAGCGACCAGGTTCCATTTTGCATGGAAGAAGAAGATGGGGGTTCAGGAGGGAAAGAAGGGCGAGCGGGGGTGGAAGAACGCCTGGTCCACTGGCCTGTTGCCCGTGTCCATAGCCGTATCATGGCATCTTGCCCCGGTCCTCTATGGGACGGGGGGAACATGGAACGGCGGAGGCCTGGCCGGTTTTCTCTTCGCCACCTCCCTGGCCGTATCAACCAGCGACACATTTGCCAGCGAGATAGGTATGCTGTGCGGCCAGCCGAGAATGATAACCCCCCCATGGCAGCATGTTCCCGTGGGAACCAACGGGGGGGTAACGCCCCTGGGCACCCTGTGGTCGCTGCTCTCCGCCCTCCTGATGGGCATGCTGGCGTGGCTCCTATTATCGCCGACGCCCACGGCACCCCCGGGATATGTGTGGCCGCTGCTGGCCGGACTGTTCGGCTTCATCGGATGCATTTTCGACAGCCTTCTGGGTGCTCTGCTGGAGAATAGGGGCTATCTGTCCAAACATGGGGTAAACTTCTTATCATCCCTGGGCGCTGTCGCCTTGGCATGGGCGGTGGTGTCATGGATGTGAGAAAGATCGTGTTGGTGGTCTGCGACGGCATGGGAGACCGACCGGTGGAAGATTTCGGAGGAAAAACACCGCTGGAACATGCAAACACCCCCAATATGGACCTCCTTGCCAGGGAGGGGAGCACTGGGGTGGTGGATATCATCGCCCCAGGAGTCACCCCGGGGAGCGACACGGCCCACCTCTCCCTGCTGGGATACGACGCCCGGGAGATATATACGGGCAGAGGACCATTTGAAGCCGCCGGCGCAGGATTGGAGGTCCGGCCGGGTGATGTTGCTTTCAGATGCAACTTCGCCACCCTGGAAGACGGTGTCATCATTGACCGTCGGGCGGGGAGGATAAGGGAGGGTACCGAAGAACTGGCTGGAGTTTTGGACGGCATGGAGATAGAGGACGTGAAGGTCCTCTTCAAGGCGGGCGTGGAACACAGGGCGGCCCTGGTGCTCCGGGGGGAAGGGCTGTCGCAGGACATCACCGACGCCGACCCCCATGAGACAGGAAGGCCAGTGCTGGAGGTCAAACCCCTTAAACCCGGGGACACGAAGGCGGAAAAGACGGCCAGGATACTCAACACCTTCATAGAGAGGTCGCATGAGATGCTGGACAACCACGATGTGAACGTCGCCAGGAGGGAGAAGGGGCTTCCGCCGGCCAACATCATACTTCCCCGCGGGCCCGGGATGGTTCCCCACATACCCAGGTTAGAAGATAGGACGGGGCTCCGGGCGGCAGGGGTGGTGGGTGTCACACTCATCCGGGGGATATGCTGGCTAACGGGCATGACCCTTATCGAGGACAGGCGGTTCACGGGCGGCCGGGACACGGACATGATGGCGAAGGCCCGGGCTACCGTGGAGGCACTGGAAACCCACGATTTCGTGCTGGTCAACATAAAGGCCCCGGACCTGGCGGGACACGACGGCCAGCCCAGAGAAAAGGCAGAGATAATAGAGAGAATAGACGAGGCCGTCGGGTATATATATCGGCATATGCCGGAAGATACCATCCTGGCGGTCACAGCGGACCACAGCACGCCCTGCGGTTTCATGGAACACGCTGGAGACCCCGTCCCCCTTGTCATCTATGGCAGGGGGCACAGACGGGACCGCAGCCAAGCTTTTGGCGAGACAGAGTGCAGCAGCGGCGGCCTGGGAAGAATCCGGGGGAAAGATCTTTTTCACATCCTCTATAACATGGCAGGGCGGGCGGAGAAGTTCGGGGCCTAGAATGGGGAGAAG
>JAGHBH010000076.1 GCA_021161085.1 Thermoplasmata archaeon
CTGTCGAACTCCGCCTGGGTGATGCCTGTCCCGGGCGCGGCCACGTCCGGTCTCAGCTCGTCATACGGGTATTCGTCCCCGTCGTCGGCCCTCGGACCCCTGCTGGAATAGTCCGCTATCATGTCGTCGCTCCTGTTGATGGTGTCCCGGTCGTCGCTGGCGGCCACCACGATGGAGAGAGAGGCCGCTGCCAGGCCGTCGAAACCGTCGTTGTCCGGCCCGCTGTTGCCCGCCGCATTGGATACGAACACACCGGCCATGACGACCTCGTCCAGGGTCCTGCTGTAGATGTCGCTTCCGTCGGAGGAGCCCCTGACATTTATCCCCCAGGAGAGGCTGAGAATGTCTATGCCCTGGTTGCTCTCCGGTGCGCCGGGCCAGATGTCGTCTTTGTGGGCGGCAACCCACTCTATTCCCTCCAGGGTGGCGTCGTAGAGGTTGGGGGGAAACTGTCCGATCTCCCCGGGGGCGAAACCGGCCATGGTCCCTATCCTCACGTCCACCAGCATGGCCTCTGGAGCGGCTCCCGTATATACCCCATCCGGCGCACCGGTTCCGGTGGCGATGCCGGAGCAGGTGGTCCCGTGTCCGTTCGTGTCGTCCGGGTTGAATGAACCGTCCCTGGGATGGAGGGGTCCCTCCGGTTTGCTGAAATCCACTCCCGCCACGAACTTCCCCTGGAGGCTGGGGTGTGCGTCGTCTATCCCCGTGTCCACCACGGCGATGTTGATGCCCCTCCCCCGGACGCCCATCTCCCACGCGGTATAGGGTGAGTATTCCTCCGACGGCCTGGCTTTTGCGTTGGGCGTGGCGATGTCCGAGAAGAGGAGGGGGGTTCCCGCGGGCTCGACCATCACCACCCCGGGTATTCCAGGCAGGCTCCGAACCAGCCTGGAGGGGACATCGTTCAACCCCACGGCCTTTCCCAGCCGGTACACGCCAGCCGTGGTGAACCCCATATCCCTCAACAGGGCAACATCCTCGGGCGTCGGGACATGGTCGTAGTCCACGAAGACATCCACAGTCCTCCTCCCATCCAGCAGGCTCTCCAGACTGTCGAATATCCCGTTCCTGTTGAGGTCCATACTGGTCGTTTCCCACCAGGGCCGGTTGTCGGGGGAAAAACCGCCATCGGGGGCGTTATATACATGATGGGGGTATATGTTCTCACCGGAAGTGCTCTGTCCCAGGAGAAGAGGGAGAAGAAGGAGAAGAGCGCAGGCCACAGGGGCAAACGGGTTCGATCTGACTCTCTGGGATTTCAGATAGTCGGTATTTTTCATATAGGGGATATAGGAAAGAGCGGTTATATGTTTGTCGCCTGATACTTCCATAGGATTCTGCCCCCTCCGTCTTCGAATGAAAACCATGCCCAGAGCATAGAACTTACGTTAAGTTTTTATATCTCACAGGAAAATACGTATGGGTCTTTCAAAAGGGTGTAGGATATGTACCATGGCAAAGGCAACAGGTTCATCCGTGTCATATCCTTCGAAGGGGTGGGACGATGACCGCCGAGCAGAAAACGGAGGACATGATCAGCCCGCAGGAGATTGGTGAACTCTTCGACAGGATATACTGGACCCTCTCCCCCTCGGCTTCCCTTAAGGAGATACTGCCCGAGATTTGCTCTCTCATGGAGGACAGATTGAATCTGGGATTCGTGTGGGTTATGCTGGCCGGAGATGGGGGGGACATTCTGGAGACTGTTGCATTTTCCGGCGACTCCCGGGGCATGGACGTGAGAGCGGTGACCTACAGGCTGGACGGCCGTGATAACTCGCTTCCGGTAAGGGCGGTCTCCTCACGGGAGCCTCTCATGACGGTATCGGGAACCGGAGAGTTCTCGCTGCTTGATAGGATGGGATACGGAAACGTTGTTGCCATCCCTCTGGCGATGAAGAGAGATGGTGGCGGTGTCATGATGCTCTTCTGGAATGGTGATGTGTTATCTGAGGAATCCCTTCATCTCCTTTCTCTCCTGGGGAAGTTTGTTTCCTGTCTCGTAGGGACATCCATAGAGGCGGGGGAGCTCCGGAGGAGTCTCAGGGAAGAGGAGGGTGAGAGGGAGTTCCTGCAGGCCCTTCTGGATGTGGCTAACATTTTGATAGTGATAATGGATGCCCAGGGGAGGGTGTTGAAGTTCAACAGAAAATGCCAGGAAGTGACGGGTTATTCCGAGTCAGAGGTCGCAGGGGATAGTGTGTTCAGATTCATACCCCCAGAGGAACTGGAAGGGGTGGAGGATGTCTGGAAGAGGACCCTGGGAGGCGAAAGGACGGAGTACCGGAATCACTGGCTCCACAGGGATGGAGGGAGGAGACTCATACACTGGCACAACCTGCCGTTCCGCAAGCCGTATACCGGAGAGATGGTGGTGATATCCACAGGTATAGACATTACGGAGACGGAGGACATATACAGCCGTCTGGAAAGCTCGGAAAGAGCGGTAAGCAAGATGCTGACCTCGATGCCAGTCATGGTTTTCGAGGTGGACAGGGAGGGGAAGGTTCTGTTTGCGAACACCGCTTCTGAACGGATTACGGGATACACCCGTGAGGAGATATCCAATACCACATGGTGGGGCCTCCTGTTTCCCGGGGATCTGAGGCAGGAGGCTGTCTCCTTGCTCGAAGCCGTGAGGGGCGGGGGTGTGGTGGAGAGGGAGGTGATCTTGAGGACCAAAGACGGAGAGGAGAGGGGGGTTCTCCTGTATGCCGCTCCCCTATATGTGGGCGGGGAGGGGATGTCCATAGTGGGTGTTGGTGTTGATA
>JAGHBH010000181.1 GCA_021161085.1 Thermoplasmata archaeon
CTGTGGAGGCAAGGAGTGTCGTAGCGGCGGACGGGACGTGGAGCAGACTCGGCCGTCTGGCGGGCCTTCCGGGCAACCGGGCCCTCAAGAAGGGCCTCCAGTACAAGTTCTCTCCCTCCGATGTGCCGGAAGACGTGGGGGATGACGAATGGCTGTGGTTCTACTTCGGCGAGAGTTATCCGGGGGGATATGCCTGGGTGTTCCAAAGGGGACATGAGGTGAGTATAGGCGTGTGCGGAAGGGGAAACATGCACAAACGCCTTGACGCCTTCTGCCGAGACCTTGGGGTGAACCCCGGGAGCCGGAGGGAGCTGAACGCCGGGATGATTCCCACGGGGGGCGTCAACGAAAGGCTGCACACAGGTGGGCTGGTGACCGTCGGCGATGCGGCGGGACTGGTGAACCCCATAAGCGACGGAGGAAACCACCAGGCCCTCTCCAGCGGGCGGTGGGCTGCCGAGGCGGTGCTCGAATACCTATCCGGCGAGCCGGAGGATGTCTCCCCCCTGGAGGGATACGAGAAGAGGGTGTTCTCCTCCCCCTTCAACCACCCCCACCTGCTGGAGGGGATGGAGGCCATCCACAGGTTTCCTGACAAGGCGTGGGATTTCGTGACACGGGTGGCATATGGGAAGACGACATCGGAGGTGTCCAAGGCCCGGTGGCTGGCCGAGATGCTCTCCCATCCCGGGATATGGCCGCATGTTGGGGATATGATGCGGCTCTCCAGGGCGGCCAAGATTTACAAGAGATACGGGTGGTAGAGATACGGGGGGTGAGGTGATAGGAGGGGCATCGATAAGGACGATGATGTAAGGGGCAGCGGTACGGGACAGGCGGCGGGAAGAGGAAGAGAAAAAAAATCTGCGGAAGTTGAAAGTATGGTTTCAATAATCACGCAGAGGTTGAAAGTATGGTTTCAATATTCTCGAGAAATTCCGTGGCCTGCATCATCGGATACCTGCTCTCTTCCTCGGCGTGGAGATAGACCACGAGAGGACTTGCGTCAAGCTCCTTGACCGCCGATTCCAGGGAACGTTCTTCCCTCTTGAGGTTCTCTCCGTTGAGCTCATAGACCACCTGGACCGCCAGCCGGTTACGAGGCAGATATACATCGACTTCCCTCCCCCTCTCGTCCTTCCAGTAATACAGGGCGTCTGTATATCTCCTTAGATGCTGGACCACCACTCCCTCCAGAAGGGCCCCCAGGTTCTCCTTCCTCGTCAGCAGGCCGTTGTCCACGGGATATATCTTCCTGGGATTCCTTATCTTCTCCTTCTCCGAGCGGCTGAACTTCTCCAGGGATATGACCGCATAAGCCTCCATTATATATCCCAGATATTTCCGAAGGGTCACATGGCTGATGTCCAGAAACCCCTTAACAGTCCTGTGGGAAACGTACAAACCCGGATTGGACATAAGAAATCTGACCAGGTTCCTGAGGGACGAATCGTCCCGGATGCCGTGTCTCATCAGTATATCCCTCTCCGTTATATCCCGCCTGTAATCCCCCAGTATGGAGCGGTCCCCCGAAAGGGTCGGATACGGATATCCTCCATATATCATGTATTCCTCCAGTTCCCTTGTTTTCTGGTCGGCGGGAAGCGACAGCCTGCCCCTGGCCCTCAGATATTCCCGGAACGAGAAGGGAAATATCTCATGCTGTTTCTTTCTCCCCCCGAGGGCGGTGGATAGCTCCCTGCCCAGGAGACGCGAGTTAGAACCTGTCACATATACCTTGACCCCCCGATCGTGCATCCTTCTCACCCACAGCTCCCATCTGGGCATGTCCTGCGGTTCGTCTATGAGCAGCACGGAATTCTTGAGGTCCAGCGTCTCCGATATCTTCTGAAGGTCCCGGCCGTCCGGTATGAACCGGTCATCTTCGAAATTGATGTAGAACACCTTCCTTCCGGCCTCCCTGAGCCTTCTGCCCACCCATAGAATGAGCTTGCTCTTGCCCGCCCTCCTGACGCCCGTTGCCACCTCCACCACCTCATACGCCCCCCTCTCCAAAAGAGGGGATGCCAGATCCCTCTCCACCAGGTCCTCTTTCTGATCCAGAAGCCAGATCCCGTCGTTTATTATCTCCTTCAGCGTGCCTATGTCCGTCACGAGCGGGATATACGATACCACCCTAATAAATCTTGCGGAAGTTGAAAGTATGGTTTCAATAATCACGCAGAGGTTGAAAGTATGGTTTCAAAAAACGCCGATCGGGGCGATCCCTCCTCATACCTTCGTCAGCCTCCCTTCGGCCCTCTCTCCCCCTTCCCTGGGTCATATCTCCCTGGCCTCCAGGAGTGCATAGAGCGTCTCGCATCGGGGGGTGGGTATCCCGTGCCTCTTTCCCCCCTCCAGGATGGGTCCGAGGATCGCACGGTGTTCCGTAGGGCGTCCTTCTAGGATGTCCTGGAGCATGGAGGTCCTGAAACCAGGGTAGAGGTCTCCTATGGGTCTCAGGTTCCTGTTCCTGGCGTCCGGCGGGATCCTCACCCCTTCGGCCTCCGCCACCCTGAGCACCTCGTCGAGGATTTCACCGGCCAGCCTTTTCCCCCCGGGGTCGGAGAGTATGGCGTCAACCGTCAGCCTGGTCAATGCGGTCAGGGGGTTCCACACGGCGTTCCAGAGCAGTTTTCTCCACTTCGCCCCCCGGATGTCCTCCGTCAGCCGTACGGGTATCCCCACGGCCTCCAGCATTCCAGCCAGGGCTCTGAGGCGGGAGGACAGGTGTGTGCTGTGTCCCCAGGGGCCCATGGTGAGGCGGCCTATGTGGTGGCAGTATATCCTGCCCGGCCCCCTCCTCTCCGCTCCGATTATGGCAACGCCGCCCACCGTCCTCTCACTCCCGTATCTTTCCGCCACGAGGTCCTCGTTCCCCAGACCGTTCTGGAGGCTGACGATCAGGGTGTCAGGTCCCACCATAGGCTCTATGATATCCAGCATGGTCTCCGTGCTGTAGGATTTGACCGTCAGGAATATCGCGTCCATCTCTCCCCAGGACAGAAGGGAGGAGGCGTCCCCCGCACCATCGGGATATACTATGACCTCCCGGTCGGGGAACCCCACCCTCAACCCCTCCCTTTTCATGGCCTCCAGATGGCCGCCCCTGGCGATGAGATACAGTTCCGCTGGCGGGCCTATCCCGACGTCCTTTCCTGCGGCATCCCCTTTATCCCGGGGAAAATACAGGAGTGCGGCGTAGGAACCCCCCAC
Organism: Thermoplasmata archaeon; assembly: GCA_021161085.1. Classification (GTDB taxonomy): domain Archaea; phylum Thermoplasmatota; class Thermoplasmata; order JAGHBH01; family JAGHBH01; genus JAGHBH01. The sequence goes on from JAGHBH010000181.1 coordinate 3,217, forward strand.
CGCTCCGGCGGCTGCGAATGCTATACGGGTGGGTTTGCCGGACATATATCTCCCTCGTCAGTCTGACTCTCGGGGGCCTCGTGCGAGAACTTCACGTGAAATGGGGCGTCTTGGTGCGGAAGTAGTTGTCTATATCCTCCAGTATCTTCTTCCTCATGAACGGGGGAAGTATGAGGTAGCCGTAGTGCTGGGTCAGGTCCACGGGGACCTTCCTGAACTCGGCCGGGGCCTTGAAGCCTATCTTCCTGAAGAATATCTCGGCCTGGGGGGTGAGGGGTTTGACAAGGAGGTATCCCACTATCTGGGTGAGGGCCAGGAGGACGAGCTTCATCCCCAGCTTCCTGTGCCTCATGGACGGTAGTACTTCTATGGCCCGGAGAACCGAGACGGGGGCGCCGTCAAGTGCGGGCACACCCCACTCCTCTATATATACCCAGCCCACCACTATCTTGTTCTTTGCGGCCACGATGAATATGGGCCGGGGGAACTCCCTCAGCCACATCTTGAACGTTCTCACGTAGTCGGTGACGCCCATCCCCTTGAAGAAGGAGAACCCCTGGTTGGGCATGCCCGTGCTCTCGGGAGTCTGTATGATGAACTTGTTGATATCGCTGGCGTCGTCCAGCTTGTAGTACTGGAATTCCATGTCGCTTCTGAGGAGTTTCAACGGTCTTCCCCCGTGCTAGACGGACGCCGGGGGCGTCCCCGGAGACACATGCCGCCGGAACCCGGGCTCACTCCGGGTAGATGCACCAGATGATGGCGTTGTTCCTCATGAACATGTTCAGCTGCGTTCTGGTGATGCCCGCCTTCTCCAGGAGTATGGGCAGCCACTCGTCGGGAGCCACCTTCTTCGTCCCGTCGCTGTGGATGGTGGCTATCTGGGCGCACTTCACCCTTCGCCCGCCGACCCGGATCCTCTCGGCGGCGGCGTTGCGGAAGGTCTGGTGTATGATACAGGTGGTGTCTATGGCACCCGGTTTGACCGTGGCGTTGTAGTACTCGGCCACATCGTAGTGTATCCTGGAGTACTTTCCTATCCTCTTGGTGTATTCCAGCCATCCCCTCTCGAAGGGGTTGACCGTCGTCACCACACAGTGGTCCGTGGGGGTGAAGATGGTCTCGAAGGTTGAGAGGATGGAATCACCGGCCCTCAGGGCGTCCAGGAAATCCTCCCAGGTGTCGTATTCCTCCTCAGGCATGCTCCTCGCCAGGGACGTGGCAAGGCTCATCAGGTAGGTGTTCATTCCCGCCGCTCCCTGCTTGTCCGCTATGTCCTCCAGGAAAAGATGGGCGGCGACATCCACCAGAGGATTGCTCTCTATGGCCGTGGCCCTCATGCTCGTGGCGCCACGCCTCTTGCTGGCCTTGGTGTCCTCGCCTATCATTCCTCCACCTCCTCGCCGCGGAGTCTGGCTCCCTTCATCACCAGCGCATACACGCAGGAGTAGTTCCTCAGCAGGCTGCGTACGTACTCGGGGTTGATGCCCAGCTTCTTGAGATAGTCCTCGGCTATCTTGGTCTCACCGGTGAAACCCCTGTTGGCCAGCTGGTAGCATTCCAGCGGCTGGTCGGCCACGGTGATGTTCCTGGCCACCTCTTCCCTGAACTTCTGGTGTATCACACAGAAGTTGCAGACCGCCGTGTTCCTTATGCTGTTGTTGTACTCCTCGGCCACGGCCTGGTCGGCCTTGGGAACGTCCCCGACGCTGTACCTCACCCGGATGATGGTGGGCACGAACACACACTGCTCGTTGGCGTAGATGTAGCCGACCACATCTCCGTCCACATCCGTTATGGCCAGGTCAGTCAGGGCGGTGACCTTTCCCTCTATGCTGTAGGCCGTTCTCCCTTCTCTCAACGCAACGTTGAAGGACGGCCAGCCCATGTAGGCCTCCCTTCCCATCCTGTTGGCCAGGCTCTCGCCCACACGCAGCCAGTACTGGATGGTTCCTTCCACGCCCGCTTTTTCGCTCATATCCTGGATGAGCGAAACCAGTGCTACGTCCAGCATTCTCGTTCACCTCCTTGTCAAACATCTTTCCTCTGATTTGTATCTCCTTTCTCTTCATTCTCGGTCCCGTCCCCACCGTCTCCCTCCTCTGCCCTCTTGTACAGCGTGGTGCGGCCCCGGGGGACTATCTCCACCCTCCCGGAGTCCACCAGATATTTCACGACATCAAGCAGCCTGGTGTATGCCATGCCCTTCTTCCTTGCCTCCCTCTTAAGGGCGGTCATGCTCTTCGGCTCTTCCAGAAGACCTAGCACAAGTGATATCTCATCGTCACCGAACCCTCCGGGCCCCTCCGGCTCGAGCTCCTCCACCACGGTCTCCGGCTCCCCTTCCACCTCCGGCTCCCCTTCCGCAGCCGTCTCCCGCTCCGGTTCCGGTTCGGCCTCTACCCCCTCTTCCTTTCCCTCCGCCACCTCCCCTCCTTCTTCCGCCATTATCTCCTCTTTTTCGGGCCCGGCATCCTGCCGTAGGCCCTGGAGTATCCTGC
>JAGHBH010000087.1 GCA_021161085.1 Thermoplasmata archaeon
CCTCCCACGGTTCCTTCCCACGCGAAGAGGCCAGAAGGACGGGAAAACGCTCCTTACCCGGCAGACGGCCTGTCGGGGGAGAGGTCGGGGGATTTCAGACACGGCGGCGTGATACTCATCGGCCCCATACCCATAGTCTGGGGCAGCGACAATAGCATGCTGTGGGCGGCTCTGGCAGCGGGGGTGATGATGGTCATGGGTCTCGTTGTGTTGTTATATCTTGTTGGATGATGATTACTGGGGGCACGGGGGAAATCTATATTAAAGGATGGGGATATGTTACGGGGGATAAAGAAGGTGGAAAGGGATGATTAAAAGGCTTCACATAGAGCACTTCAAATCCATAGAGGAGCTGGATATAGGCTGCTCCAGGATAAATATCTTCATCGGAGAACCCAATACAGGGAAATCCAATATACTAGAAGCCCTGGGCCTCCACTCCGCTGTTTATTACGGCCTCGGTGAGACGGGGGAAGAGGATGAGTTAGAGCGTAAATACCGGAAATATAAACTAGGTTATAGACGAGGTAGTATACCCCTTGATTTTTTTGTGGAATACACGAGCAGTAAAAAGGCTCGATTATCTTCTCTTCTCAGTAGGTTTATCCGGATGGATAACATCGTTGGCATCTTTCGCGATAGGGATACCACTATGGATGTGAAGGTCAAGGTGGAGGAGGGAAAAACCCTAACATTCTCCAGGAAAGATGGTTTGGAAATAAGATACGGGCGGAGCACGGTGTTTTCCTATGAGGAGGGGGACTACAGGTTAATGGAGGACAGAATAAGCGAATTCAATGAGCTTTCTGCCTTCAAGTTCTATCGTTTTAAACGGAGGAAAGAGTTCTCGCCCTCGCCACCAGCCCCGCTGCTCCCTCCGGATGGTAAGAACCTCCTCGGTGTGATAGAGAAGAATGAGAAAATAGCGGAGATGATAAGTGATATCCTGGGCAAGTATGGCCTGGGTATCTCTCTCGAGCCGTCAGAAGGCCAGATAAGGGTTACCAGGGAAATAAAGAAGATGGTCGTTTCCGGTGTTCCATATCACATGCTCTCGGACACCCTTCAGAGGGTGTTTTTCTACATGGCGGCCATCCTTTCGAACAAGGACTCCATTCTGATCCTGGAAGAGCCGGAATCCCATTCGTTCCCGTATCACACGAAATTCCTGGCCGAGACCATAGCGGCCGATAGAAACAACCAGTATTTCATCACCACCCACAACCCCTATTTCCTCTCCGGCGTGGTCTCCAAAGCCGAGAAAGGCGACGTAAGGGTGTATCTGACCACCTACAAGGACTATAAAACGCTTTTACATCCCGTGAAGATAGAGGATATCTACGAATACGATACCGATATTTTCTTCAACCTGGAGAGGCTGGTGGACTGAGTGCCCATATATGTCGAGTGCAATCCCGATGAATACGTTGTAAAACATCTTCTGGGATTCAAGAAAAAGGAGATAAAACATGCAAGCGGAAAACCCAGGATCGGGAAACTGCTGCAAAAAAACGAGAACTGCGTAGCGCTGGTGGACGAGGATCCCGAATCCAGCTCCATACCATACTTCGACAGTCTCTCCAACACCAAAAACAACACGAGATATCATTTCTCCGTTCTCACGGATAAGAGAAGGGGGCACAGGATAATCCAGCTGTCTCCCAGGCTGGAGGGATGGCTGTTGAGGGTGGCAAAAGACAACGGGATCAGGTTGAGGGACTACGGCCTGCCGGAGGACGAGAACGACCTCCACAGAAAGATAACGTCGAATCCTGAAACACTGGAGAAACTTCTGGGAGAATTGGCAAACACGCAAGAGATGAGAGCTCTACAACGGAAATTGAAAGAAAAGCCGAAATAACGGGGCGTTTATCTCCAGAATCGTGATAGCCCCTCCGCCACCCTCATCCCATCTAGTTTTCTCTCGATCTCCCTCCAGCTGTACACTCCGTTTTCCGTGACCACTCTTGTCTCCATATCTTCCAGCAGGAGGGCGGGCACGATCTCAAAGTATCTGTTCACCACCTCCACGTTGTGGGGCGGGTTGTCCCATAGTTCTCCCGGCGGTTTCTCCTCTATTTTGGGGGGCCCCAGGATGGGGGGATGGAATTTGTCCTCGGTGGCCAGGATGTATAGGGGCTTTTCGTGATACCTGCAGGCCAGCGCTATTGCCAGGGAGCCGGTTTTGTTGACCACCCCCTCTATGGCGATGGTGTCGGCCCCCAGTATGGCGGCATCGGCGGTCTCCACTGCTGTGGGGGCTGCGGCGTCCGGGATGTATGTGACGGGAACACCTCTGGCTGCCAGAACGGATGCTGTCCGCCTTCCCTCCATCAGCGGCCTGGACTCCGTGGCCACGACCGTGAAACGTTTCCCCTGGTCCGCCCAGCTTTCCAGAAGGCCGAGGGTGGTGGAGCTCCAGCTGTGAATGAGATAGACAGCCCCCTCCTTGTACAGCGTGGAGGCGTTGTCCAGCAGGCTCTCCAGCCTCCGGCAGTCCTCCTCTTTCAGGTTTTCCAGCCATCCGACAGCCTCGTTTATAAGGTCCTGGTGGCCCCCATTCCAAACCCCCGTTTCCTCCAGATGGAGGAGCAGGCCGTTGGCAAGGTTGAATAGGGACGCCATGGAGGGCTGGGCCTCCAGGAGGTCCTTCAAGGCTTTGAGGATGGCTGTTTTTGTTTCCTCCAGGGTGTAGTCGGCTGTGGCGGTCTTGGATGGCAAGGGCCCGGTGTGCAGGTTCTCCAAAACGGCCAGGAGATAGCCTACGGCCTTTTCCTTTATCTCCCTCGCCCCCGATGATGTGTCCCCCGCCATATCCTCGAGGGAGGGCTTGGGGCCTCGCTGCATTCTGCTGTCCCCCTACTGTCCCCCGCTTCTCACCTGTTCCATGTGTCTCTTCTTCCTCTCTATGGCTTCCGGGGTTCCTATGTCGTGTCTCACATAGTATTCTCCCCTGACGGCCTCCAGGGCCCGCTCGCAGGATTCCACTGCCCCTTTCATCTCCGGGCTGGCACCCACCACCGCCAGGGACCTGGAGGTCGTGGTATAGACGGCCCCGTCCCTTTCGTCCACCGAGGCGTAGAAGAGGAGTGCCCCGGATTCCCTTATCCTTTTTTCGTCCACCTCCAGCCGGACGCCCTTCTTGGGGCTGGAGCCGTATCCCACGGGCACGACATATCTGCACACGGTGGCCAGGTGCCGGAAGGACGCCTTGGTGGGGAGGTCTCCGGAGACGAGACCACGGAATATCTCTTCCAGGGGGTCGTCCAGTATGGAGAGGACGTTCATGGCCTCCGGGTCTCCGAATCTGGCGTTGAACTCCACGACCTTCGGCCCGTCCCTGGTCAGCATGAACTGGCCGTAGAGGATGCCCTTGTAGGGTGTCCCCTCTTCCCGCATGGCGTCTATGACCCCCTGCATGATGGAGAGAGCCTGTTCCCTCTCTTCCTGGGTGACGAAGGGCAGGAGATGGTCTGCCATGGAATAGGAGCCCATGCCGCCGGTGTTGGGTCCTTCGTCACCCTCGTAGGCCCTCTTGTGGTCCTGGACCAGGGGGGTGGGGAGCAGTCTCCTGCCGTCGGTGAAGGCCTGGAGGGTGAACTCCTCTCCGGTGAGCTTCTCTTCCACCACCAGCCGGCCGCCGCCGTATCCTCCGAATATCTCCTCGCCGTATCTGTATATGTCCTCTTCGCCGTGGAGATGCTCCCCGTACACCCTGGCGCCCTTTCCCCCGGTGAGGCCGACGGGTTTTACCACAACCTCCGTGCCCATCTCCCCCACGGCCGTCCGGAGGTCGTCCATGTTCTCGCAGTACCTGTAGGCCACCTGGCCCGGGAGGTTGTGCCTCCTCATCAGGTCTCGCATGAACGATTTGGAGGTTTCCAGCCGTGCCGCCTCCCGTGAGGGGCCGACGGTGGGGATTCCTCTCTCTTCCAGGATGTCCACGAGACCCTTTTCCAGGGGGGCCTCCGGGCCTATGAAGGCCATCTCCACCCTTCCCTCGGCCCATGAGGCCACGGTCTCCACGTCCGTCTCTGGATGTATGAGAACCTCCTCGCTGAGCCTTCTGAGGCCGGGGTTGTTGTTCTTCATCACCGTGTATATCTTGGAACCGGAGCGGGCCAGCGCCCAGGCCGCCACATGCTCCCTGGCTCCACCGCCTACGACCAGCACACGCATACTTCTACACCCGCATGGAGGAAAACCGGGGGAGATAGATAAGGGTTGTGGGATACTACAAATAGCATTTTTTACCGGAAACCTTAAATCCGGTTCCCCTTTGCCCTTTTTAACGCATGTGAAGTGCCGCTGGCTCCGGGAAAGTGGCCCCGGGAAGGAGCATCGGCCGCGTCTCGGCCATGTGAGAGGTGATATGGTATGAAAGGTGTGTCAAGGACCTCGCACGGCGTCTCCCGTGTCTTCGCAGTGCTCCTGCTGGCCTGCCTCATGGCGGCCCCCCTTGTCCAGGGTGTCATGTCAGCGTCTCCAGAGGACAGCACTACATCTCTCGGCCCCGGGGACACACGGGGAGATTACCCGCTGGGCTACACCCACCGGCCGCTCGTATCCATGTTCACCTCGCTGAGCTGTCCGCCGTGCATGGCCAACGCCGACCCGGCCTACACCCAGTACTGGAACGAGTACGGATACATGGAGGGCCAGCCCGTCAATCTCATAGTCTTTCACCTCCATGCCGGTGGGGCCAAGGACGATCCTCTCTATACGGAAGAGGGAAGCCAGTGGGCGGACCACCAGAACATCATCGGAACCCCCACCATCTTGGTCGATGGCGGATACAGGGAGCCGGACCCCAGCTACGAGGACATAAAGTCCGCGGTGGAGGATGCGGGAAACCGCGAGGGAGTCCTCGGCCCCCGGGGTGAGGACTTCAAGGTGGTGGAGGTGAGGACGTGGTCCCAGTACAACGGCGACTCGTTCACCGTCAAGGTCTGGGTGCACTACGTGGAGAAGCAGGGCGGCCGAATCATCGACATGAACAGTGACCTCAACGCCCTCATCAACGTGGCCATGGTGGAGGACCTTGTGGACGCCTACAGTTCGGATCTGGAGGAGAACGTCACCTGCTACAACGTCTTCCGGGGGTTCGCCGCCCAGGAGGATGTGACCCTATCCAAGGGAGACGAGTGGACCCAGGAGTACACATGGCAGATACCGGAACTGGACCCGGAGGTGGACAACGTCGTGCCCATAGACCCCTTCAACGTCTTTCCCGTGGTGGTGGTCTATGACAAGGACGACACCACGTCCGGCGGGGCCAACGGCTGGCCAGGTGCCACCCGGTGCGTGAACTCCGCCACCCCCAGGTCCACGATGTACGACATGGGCACGGTCCCCCCGGAAGTCGAGAACGTCTCGGCCGTGGGAGACGGGGGAGGCAGTCTGGTGGAGGTCTCCTTCTCTTCCCCGGTGGCCAAATCCTTCCTCTTCTACAACACCGTGTCCGAGGACTACAATGGCACGTGGAAGAACGTGGAGATGAACGTCTCGGAGGACGGGCTCTCCGCCTCGGTCCGGGTGCCCGTGGAGGGAAAGATATTCTACAGGGTGCTGGCATACGACGGTGAGATGAGCGAGATAAAGACCGACGCCAGTGCCGTGGTGCCCGGTGGGGCCGTCCGCTCC
>JAGHBH010000048.1 GCA_021161085.1 Thermoplasmata archaeon
AATTGATTCAGCTTGCTCATCGCATAATATGGTAGATGGGATTATAAACCCTAATACTCCCCCTTTCCTAAGTAAGGTTAGTGATTTTTCCAAAAAGCATCTATAGGTATTAATCTTACCACGCTGGAATTTGTATGTTTCTTTTATATATTTTATGTCTTTCTTAGTATCTTCATCTTCCCTCTCCTTGGGGGAGAATACTTCATACGGCGGGTTCCCTATTATCACATCGAATCCAGGGTTCTCTCTCTGGAAGACCTCCGGGAACTCCTCCTCCCAGTTGAATGGCCTTTTCTCCTTCCAGTTGTCCCCGAAGTATTTGCGGAGTTCGTCTTCGGTCCCGGAGATGAGGGAGTTTCCCACTTTGACCGTTTGCCCCAGTATCAGAGGCAGCGTTCCGCCCCCGCCTATCGCTTTAAGGACGAGATTGACGGAGGCTATCTCCGCCGCCTGCTCGTCAAGGTCCACGCCGAAGATATTATTCTCCAGGATGCTTTTTTCATAATCTCTGATTTCCTTCAGTCCCTCAAGGGCTTTGTATTCTGTCACCCCGTTGCCGCTCTCCCTTATCTTCCTGGCCAGCTCGTCTTTCCTCTGTCTTATCCTCTCGTTCTCCTCTTCATAGAAACGGGAAAGATGGTCATAGGCCTTGATCAGGAATGACCCGGAACCGCAGGCGGGGTCCAGAACCCGTATGTTTCTCACCTCTTCGACGCTCTTTCCCTTCAAAATCTCTCCCAGCGTGTTCTTCACTATGTAATCAACTATATACGGCGGCGTGTAGTATATGCCTGATTTCTTCCTTTTCTCTTGGGTGGGTTTCAGAACTATCTTTCCCCCTTCCAGGGCCAGTGTTGTCCCAAGATATGTCTCGTAGGTGTTGCCCAGTATATCGAAGTCGAACCTGCGGAAGTTGACCTCGTACATCTCTTCTATTATCTGTCCGATAACTTCGTCGCTTATTTTCACCCTCTCGCAGACGTGGCCCTCCGTGAAGATGCTGCTGTTGTGCTGTTTGTCAAATCCCCTGAAAAAATCGCCAAGTAATTTCATCAAGGAGGTATATTTTTTGGTGGCCATCCAGGACTCATAGAGGGAGAGGAGTTGGTCGGGGTTTTCCAATATCATCCTGTCCTCCGAGTATCTTATTATAAGCAGCCTGTCCAGTATCCTCTGGACCGCAGACTTCAGTGCCCCCATATCCAACCCGCCCTCCTCGTCTTTCAGGAGGTCGTAATCCACCTCCTCCAGTTCCCCTCTGGCAACCCTGATCAGATGTTTTCTGAGCTTCTCATCGGCTATCTTTTCGTATTCCCTGATCTTCTCCTCGATTTCCCTTTTGAACCCCTCTTCGTTGGCAAAATTGTTGTGATATATGTCCCTTGCCAAACGCAAACGCCATCCGTTCATCTTTTTTAGGAACCTGAGGTCTATATCCGGTCGCTCCTCATGTCTTTCGAACCGGTCTATCCTTCCGGTAATGAAGGATTCCTTGGATAGGAGCAGAAGTTGCTCGAATCTGTCCAGGTAATCAAAGACGGTTTCGAAAGAGAGTACCAGCTTCCCGTTCAAGGCGTTGAAAACCCGGGTTCTTTCAAAGTTGGTCAGAATGGCCCATTTGATTTTTCTTTTGCGGTCTGCTGCATAATTCAACACTTGACGCTCTTCTATAATCCAATCCTTCTCCTCCCTGTTCACATCAGGGATCGACCCAAAACGTTTCGCCTCCACAAAGGCAACGGGTTTGTTCTTTATCAACAGGGCGATGTCGGCGAACCCCCTCTCCCTCACATAGTGTTCCCTGTTATATTCGTCCACATTATGGATATCCCACCCTAATATCTCAAAGAGAGGGTCGATATAGTTGGCTCTGACATCGGCCTCGCTGATGTCTCCCATCCTTTCTCCCCTTGCCTCCCGCTCGTCCCTCTCTCTCTTGTATTTCTCTATGAGATTCCTGATCTCTTTTTTCACTCTTTCCTCGGCCTCCCTCCGGTTCCGACCCCCCTCAGACGTCAAGGTTGACCACCTCCTGGGCGTGGGCCTGGATGAATTCCCGTCTGGGTTCCACGGCGTCTCCCATGAGCGTGGAGAAGAGTTCGTCGGCTTCTATGGCGTCCTCTATGGTGACCTGCAGGAGGCGGCGTGTCTCGGGGTTCATGGTGGTGTTCCACAGCTGGGTGGGGTTCATCTCTCCCAGTCCCTTGAACCTCTGTACCGCCGTGCCCTTGCCCCATTCCTCCACCAGGCGGTCCTTCTCCGCGTCGGTATAGACGTACCGCTCCTGTCTGCCCTTCTTCACCCTGTAGAGGGGAGGCTGGGCGATGTAGACGTAGCCGGCCTCGACCAGCTGGCGCATGTATCTGTAGAAAAACGTGAGGAGCAGCGTCCTTATGTGCGCTCCATCGACATCGGCGTCGGTCATTATTATTATCCTGTGGTACCTGCATTTGGACAGGTCGAAGTCCTCTCCTATGCCGGCGCCTATGGCGGTTATCATGGTCCTTATCTCCTGGTTGCGGAGTATCTTGTCCAGCCGGGCCTTTTCCACGTTGAGTATCTTTCCCCTGAGAGGCAGGATGGCCTGGAACTTCCTGTCCCTTCCCTGTTTCGCGCTCCCGCCGGCGCTGTCCCCCTCCACCAGGAAGAGTTCGCTCTTGGCGGGATCCCGTTCCTGGCAGTCGGCCAGTTTTCCGGGCAGGCCGCCGCCCTCCAGCAGCCCCTTGCGTCTCGTCAGCTCCCTGGCTTTCCTGGCCGCCTCTCTAGCCTGGAGGGACAGCACCGCCTTCTCCAGTATGGCTCTCCCGGTGGCCGGGTGTTCCTCCAGATACTCCCGGAGCTTCTCGAAGACCAGGGAGTCCACGATGCCCTTGACGTCGTGGTTTCCGAGCTTCGTCTTGGTCTGTCCCTCGAACTGCGGGTCGGGTATCTTTATGCTTATGATGGCCGTGAGCCCCTCCCTGGCGTCCTCCCCGCCGAGGGACATGCCGTTCTTGAGCATGCCGTTCTCCTTGCCGTAGTCGTTGAGCACCCTGGTCAGGGCGGCACGGAATCCCGAGAGATGGGTGCCTCCCTCCACGGTGTGGATGTTGTTTGCGAAGCTGAAAACGTTTTCCGTGTAGCTGTCGGTGTACTGCATGGCTATGTCTATCTGCAGCCTGCCCTTCCGGGCCTCGAAATGGATGATGTCCTCGTGGATGGGCCTTCTGTTCCTGTTCACCCATCTGACGAACTCGGAGATACCTCCCTCGGCGTAGAACTCCTCCACCCTCGGCCCTCCCCTAGTTTCCCCGGTCTCGCCCATCTCCTCCCCCTCCTCCTCTCCGGCGGTCCTCTCGTCCCTGAAGATTATCCTGACGCCCCTGTTGAGGAAGGCCAGTTCCCTGAGGCGCATGATGAGGGTGTCGGCGTTGAACTCTATGGTCTCGAATATCTCCCTGTCCGGAAAGAATGTGACCCTTGTCCCGGACTCGGAGGTCTCGCCCACCACCTCCACGGGTCCGACCGGCTGCCCTCTGACATATCTCTGGTGATATCTCTTTCCCTCCCTGTCCACATAGACCTCCATCCACTCGCTCAGCGCGTTGACGACGCTCACGCCAACACCGTGGAGACCGCCGCTGACCTTGTAGCTCTTGTCGTCGAACTTCCCCCCGGCGTGGAGCCTGGTCATCACTATCTCCAGGGCCGAGACCCCGTATTTGGGGTGGATGTCCACCGGTATCCCCCTGCCGTTGTCCACCACGGTGACGCTCCCGTCCTTTCCTATGGAGACCAGTATCCTGTCGCAGAAGCCGGCCATGGCCTCGTCTATGCTGTTGTCCACCACCTCGTAGACGAGATGATGCAGCCCCCTCTCGTCCGTGCTGCCGATGTACATGCTCGGCCGCTTCCTCACCGCCGTGAGCCCCTCCAAGACCTGTATCTTATCCGCCGTGTATCCGTCATCCTTCATCCGTTCATCTCCCATCATACTCGTGGGTCTTTCGGTCTTTCCTTCTGCAGCGCAACGGAGAGGGGAAACGCTCTGGCGGGTGTATCGGGCCGGAACAACACCGCTTACGAGTGCATCCCATCTTTTTCTCGCGTGCGCACGCACGCATACGCGTGCGCGTATATATATTTATGGGAGGAAGCGTGCAGGCGGAAGGGCGGGGAACGGGATTATGAGGAGTAGGGGGGACGGGAGATAGTAACAGTTATAATATCCTTCCTTTACCGGTGTTGCACGGAGTTCGATGCACTCCGGTCCCTATGGATGTGGAGGATGGGACATGAAGAAAGAAAGCGAGAAGAAAAGAAAGATGAAGCGTATTATCAAGGCCATCTGGATTTTTAACTGGTTCAACTCATGTGGTTTTGCCGAGCTGGTCCCTGTGGTGGGCTCGAGATGGGATATGGAGAGGTTCGGGATGATCGTGGTCGGGAGCCCGCGACATGCAGACGTTCTATTCATCTCCGGATACCAGACATTGAAATCCATCAAAAAGGCCCAGCTGATTTACGAGCAGATGCCCGAGCCGAGAGTCGTTCTCGCCCTGGGATCGTGTACGATGACCGGGGGGATGTACTGGGACAGTTACAACACGATAAAAAGGCTGGACGACTATCTGCCGGTTACCATGTACATCCCGGGCTGTCCTCCCAGACCGGAGGCTGTTTTCGAGGCGTGTGCAAAGATATTCAAGCACGTGGAGGAGATGGAATGAACGCAGAGGAAAGAGTCATAGGAGCCTTCACATCGAGGTTCGGTGCCACCGGCCAGGTGCAGAGAAGGGGGCGTGTTTGGCTCACCGTTGAAAAAGACCGCCTTCTGGATGTCTGCAGGTTTGCAAAGGAGGAAATGGGTTTTGTTCACCTCTCCTCCCTCTCCGTGACGGACTGGGTTGAAGACGGGGAGTACGAGCTGACATATCACTTATGGTCTTACGAGGAGAAGATACTCCTCACGGTAAAGACCAGAATAGAGAGGGACAAACCGGAGATCCCCTCCCTGGTGTCTCTCTGGGGGGAGAATGCCCAGGCCCATGAGAGGGAGATGCACGAGATGTTCGGAGTGGATTATATAGGGAACCCAGACCTCTCCCCGTTGTTCCTGGAAGAATGGGACGGCCCGCCGCCTTTCAGAAAGGACTTTGACTGGAGAGAATACGTGAGATCGGAATATTACGACGTGGAGAACCCGAGGGAGCGGGTCTATTTTGGAGGTGATTGAGATGGGCGACGCTGCGGAAAAGCCCCTGGGGGATTCCTATGAGCTGTTCCTTGGACCGGCGTTTCCGGGACTGGGAAACTTTGCCGTCAAGCTTCGGATGGACGGGGAGAGGATACTGTCCGCTAAGGCAGATCCCGGATATCTGCATCGGGGCTTTGAGAAGCTGATGGAGTACAGACTTCCCATTCAGAACGCCGTCCTGTCTGATAGAATATGTATCCTGGAGGCCCTCGCCTGGAATCTCATTCATGCAGAGGCCGTGGAGGAACTCATGGGCGTCGAGCCTCCCGAGAGAGCAAAATACATAAGGGTAATAATGGCAGAACTCTCCAGAATACAATCACACATCATATGGTATGGAGTCCTTTCAGTAGGGATAGGTTTTGACACGGGGTTCAAGTTGGCCTTTGGATACAGGGATTATATCCTGGACCTGTTTGAAATGACCACCGGAGGAAGGGTCTATCCGGCTGGATATATCTGCCCGGGGGGCGTCAGACAGGATTTGCCTTCCGGGGTTGTGAAAAGGATTCCCGAGGTACTCCGGAAGATGGAGGAGATGGTGGACCTGGAGGAGGTGGACAATCCCATCATCCCATCTAGGTTGGAAGATGTCGGCGTTCTATCTTTGGAAGATGCCATCAGACTGGGGGCGACCGGGCCAGTATTGAGAGCCTCCGGAATGAAGACCGACGTGAGAAAGGAGGAGCCGTATGAGGTATATGACCGCTTTGAGTTCGAGGTGCCAGTGAGGCAGGAGGGAGACGGATACGCCAGATATCTGGTGGGAATAGAGGAGATAAAACAGTCCATACGGATCGTAAAACAGGCGTTGAGAGAGATGCCAGAAGGAGATTTCATAGCGCGGGAGTTCAGAAAGCCGAAATTGAACGTGAGACTGCCGGAGGGAGAGGTCTACGTGCGGAACGAGATAGGGAGAGGGGAAGCGGGATTGTATTTGGTAAGCAACGGAGGAACCTCCCCCTACAGGGTGAAGATAAGAGGCCCCAGCTTCCTCCATATGATACCCGTTCTAGAGCATCTGTTGAAAGGGGCTCAGATCGCCGACGTTCCGGCGATATACTGGAGTCTGAACATATGCCCAGCGGATCTGGATAGGTGATCGAGATGACAAATGGAATAGCCTTTAAAATATTCAACAACCTCGTCTCCCGGCCCATGACCGTGCGCTTCCCCCATGAAGCGATTCCCATACCAGAAGGCTATAGAGGAGAGCACGAGTATTTCATAGACAAGTGTATCTCGTGTGGTTTGTGTGCCAAGATATGCCCCAATCGGGCTATAGAGATGGTTGAATCTCCCGAGGAGATAAGGGAGAGATACCCGAAGACATATCCGGAGATAGACCTTGGAAAATGCTGCTTCTGTGGACTGTGCCAGGATATATGTCCTAAAGACGCTCTAAAGCTGACGAAGAACTTTTTCCTCTCCACATTTGACAAGAACTCCACCATTAAGCCTCCGATCGAGGTAAAAAACGGCGAGTGAGACACTGGGATGTGGGCGAGGCGACATCTATTTATCCCCCTTCCACCCATCACAACCCGAGGGATACCATGCTTTCTCCCGTAGAAGTCAAGGTCCTGGACAGGAATGCGGAATACTGGGGCGTGGCGGTGGAGAGCCTGATGGACAACGCCGGCAGCAGCCTTGCGGAAGTGGTGCTGGAGAGAGGAGGCAGGGGGGCCAACGTCCTCATCTTCTGCGGGCCGGGAAACAACGGGGGGGACGGGATGACCGCCGCCCACTATCTCCGGAAGAAATGCAATGTCAGGGTTGTCCTCCTCCATCCGCCCGAGAGAATAAAGACCCCCCTGGCCAGGAGGGCATACGAAAGGGTGCACGATCTCTGCAAGGTGGTCGGCGGGGCGGACGACATCGTGGCCGACATAGCGTGGAGCGACATCATCGTGGACGCCATGCTCGGGGTGGGGTTGAAGGGCAGCCTGCGGGACCCCTATGAGACCGTG
>JAGHBH010000053.1 GCA_021161085.1 Thermoplasmata archaeon
GGTCGGAGGAGCCCACCGGAAAAGCGGAGGAGCCAGGGGGTGGGGGGAGATGACCAATCTGGATTTCAAGAAGGCCAGCCAGAGAAAAGCCTTTGGCGAGGCGCTGGTGGAACTCGGGAAGGAGAACCCCAACGTGGTGGTGCTCGCCGGCGACCTGGCTTCATCCACCAAGACTAATGTGTTCGAAAAGGCGTTCCCGGAACGTCATTTCAACTTCGGCATAGCCGAGGAGAACATGATGGGAGCGGCCGCCGGTCTCGCCATATCCGGGAAGATAGTGTTCGCCTCGACGTTCTCGGTATTCGCCACGGCCAGAGCCTACGACCACGTACGCCAGAGCATCGCATACACCCGGGCCAACGTCAAGATAGTGGCCACACACGCAGGGATAACCGTGGGAGGGGACGGGGCGACCCACCAGATGGCGGAGGACCTTGCCCTCATGATGGCGTTGCCCAATTTCACGGTTGTCGTTCCCGCCGATGCCGTGGAGACGAAGAAGGCGATCAAGGCGGCGGCCGCCCACCAGGGACCGGTATATATCCGTCTGGGACGGACGGATTTCCCCGTGGTCACCAGACCCAAGGACCCCTTCGAGATAGGGAAGGCCACGGTCCTGAGGAGAGGACGGGATGTGACCCTGATAGGAACGGGCATAATGGTCTCCGTCTGCCTGGAAGCGGCGGAGGTCCTGGCCAGCCACGGGATAAGCGCCAGGGTCATCAACATGAGCACCATCAAGCCAATGGACCAGGAGACCATAATCAAGGCCGCCAGGGAAACCGGGGCCGTGGTGACGGCCGAGGAGCACAACGTTGAGATGGGGATGGGAAGCGCCATAGCCATGGTGCTGGCCGAACACCGCCATGTTCCCATGAAGAGGGTGGGGATACCCGATGTGTTCGGGGAGAGCGGGGAGAGCGACGAGCTCATGGAAAAATACGGTCTCACGGTGGACAACATCGTGGACGCCGCCCGGGACGTGCTGAAGAGGAAGGACAAGATAAGGACCCTGAGCCAGCTGAAGAAACGGCTCAAGAAGATGGAGGCCGAGCTGGACCGAGAGAGAAAAAAGAAGGGAGACGGCGGGGAGGATGGCGGGGAGAGGAAGAACCGGAAACACAGGCGTGGGAGAAAGAGATAGAATGAAGAGTGGAATGTGATGTACAAGGGAGGATGAGATGATGAAGATATTTCTGGACACCGCCAACGTGGAGCATATCAGAGAGGCAGCCAGCTGGGGTATAGTGGACGGCGTGACCACCAACCCCTCTCTCATAGCCAGGGAGGGAAGGGATTTCAGGACCGTGGTGAAGGAGATATGCGAGATAGTGGACGGCCCGATAAGTGCCGAGGTGGTCAGCGAGGATGCCGAGGGGATGATCCGTGAGGCCAGGGAGCTGGCGGCCATTCACAAGAATATCGTGATAAAGATTCCGATGACCCCGGAGGGGCTGAAGGCCGTGAAGCGGCTGGAGACTGAGGGTATAAGGACCAATGTCACCCTGGTGTTCAGCGCCAACCAGGCTCTCCTGGCTGCGAAGGCCGGGGCGTCCTACGTGAGTCCGTTCATAGGACGTTTGGATGACAGCGGCGACGAGGGCATGCGCATCATAGAGGAGATAACCGCCATCTTCCGGAACTACGATTTCAAGACGGAGATAATCGTGGCCAGCGTCCGGCATCCCATCCATGTGGTCCAGGCGGCCATGCTGGGGGCGGATATCTGTACGGTGCCCTATGCCGTTCTCCAGAAGATGGTGAAGCACCCGCTCACGGACGTGGGCATAGAACGGTTCCTCAAGGACTGGGAGAAGGTTCCGAAATAAGTCTGCGGCATGCTGGGGAGTGTAGAAAAGGTTAAAAACACGCCCTCTATTGGAGGCATCCCCTCTTGCGGGCGTAGTGTAGCCTGGTATCACACAAGCTTGCCAAGCTTGTTACTCGGGTTCAAATCCCGGCGCCCGCATCTACTAGTCGATAGCTTCTATTACCCGGGGCGGAGGGATTTGATAGGAGGAATGCGACAGCATTCTCTCCGAATCGAATCCCGGCGCCCGCACTTTTTCCGTTAGGAAAAAGTCGGAGGAGAATATTCTCCTCCAAGATATATGAACCAATCGCTTCTATTACCCGGGGCGGAGGGATTTGAGAGTGGGAACACGAAGTGTTCCTGCGAATCGAATCCCGGCGCCCGCCCTTCCTATTCTCCCGGCAGCCGTCTTTCTCCCGTGTATATGACTACTTTTCCCTCGGGGAGGAAGGTGAAGGTTGTGTTCTCCCCATCCACTATTATGGTGTTTGATGTAAAGTCAACCCTGACCGCCCATTTGGGACCGTCCCCTTTCTCCATGAGGCCCGTATTCTTTCTACCCTATAATAATCTTTCGTATTGCAAAACGGCAATATGGAGGTAGGGTTTTTCACCCTTAGGGTATTCCGTACTGCCAATGAACAGTGAAGCGATAGAGGTGCTGGACAGGAAATACACGATCAGGATTCTTCTTTTTCTCCTTGAAAAGGGAGAGACCACGGTTTCCTCCCTCACCTGCATAGTCAGCAACTATCACGTGCTGCGGGACACCCTGGACGATATGGAGCGGGTGGGGCTGGTTTCCCTCACCAAGGAATACACGCCCAGGAGGAGGTTCGGCATCTCGCTGACTCCCCTGGGACGGGAGGTGGCGGGTATGCTGCTTGACATCGGCGAGAGAATGTCAAAACCGGGGAAATGATTAGGGATGGAATCATTCCTCCCTCCGGTCTTTCCCGCAGGGACACCGTCCCCTCCCGCCACCCTCTGGAGGGCCTTCTCCTCTCACCAGCAGCCACGGCATTTTCTCTGTCAGAACGGCGGTGTTCCTCTCCCTGATCTCGAGATAGGCGTTCTCCATCTCCTTGTATATGGGGCATTCGTTCCTTCCCTCGCCCAAGAGCATCCCCGTTCTCTCCACCAGGATGTCAAGGAACTTCTCCAGAAAGAGATCCCTCTCCACCATAAGCGTTCACCTCTCCCCCGAAAGGATAAGGATATATGAGGATGACCTTCTCACCGTGGTAAAAGTGGGTTTAGGGTGAAAGTGGAGTCCCGCAAGCCTTTTATCCTTCCGGACGATGGGGCGTTCATGGACCCCGGAGAGATATGGAAGGGCGTGAACAGGAACCAGCGTTTTCTGGGAGCGGTCCTTCTCCTGGCCCTTGTGGCTTCCGCCGTTGGCGGGGGATATCATCTGGTGTATGAGAGGAACAGGATAACCTGTCTCTCCTGTCTCTCCCTCCAGCCTGTGGCCGGGGATTTCGAGGGATGGTGGACCACCTATCCGGAGGGGTCGCCCAGGGCGGGCCAGGAGGTGGAGCATCCGGCGGAGGTGGCGGAGGCCTTGGGCGAGTACGATGTGGTGATGGTCTTCTTCTGGCAGACGGGCTGCAGCGGGTGCGAGAAACAGTGGAAGGAGATGCGGGAGAGCGGGCTGGTGACGGGCAACGAGGCGAACGGTCGTCTGGACAAGTACAAAGAGGTGGCTGTCCTCTTCTCCGTTGATCTCACCTCGGGGAACCCCGAGTACTCCAAGAATATTCAGTGGTTCTATATCTATGCTACCGCTTTCCATGATATTAGCGATCCCAAAGACCCCCCCAGTGTCCCCCTGACGGTCTTCGTCACCCATCACGAGGGGGAGATAGGATGGTACGGTTACGAGGGACCCATGCCCGCCGAGGATGTGGACGGAATATTGAAC
>JAGHBH010000050.1 GCA_021161085.1 Thermoplasmata archaeon
CCTGGTAGCTAGGGCGTTGGAGTCTCCCGTCGACGGCCTTTCCCTGTCCTCCTTCCTGGAGGGCGCGGGGGATGTGATTTTCATAGTCAACGATGGCACAAGGCCGACACCCACCAGAATAATGCTGGACGTGGTTGAGGGATATATCCCGGGAGATGTCAGGAGGTCCTATATCGTTGCGTGCGGAAGCCACAGGGAGCCCACGCCGGAGGAATACAGGAACATCTTCGGTGAAGAGAGACTCTCCGCCATGAAAGACTCTATATTCTACCATGACGCGAAGAAAGAGGAGGACCTGGCGGTGGTGGGCCGTACGAGCTGGGGGGAGGAGGTCAAGATAAACAGACGTGTGGCGGAGGCTTCCAGGATAATAGTCATCTCCAGCGTCGAACCCCACTACTTCGCCGGCTTCACGGGCGGCCGCAAATCCTTTCTGCCGGGCGTGGCCGCATATGATGTGATAGAAAGGAACCATGCCAACGCCCTCTCGCCCGATGCTATGGGCCTGCGGCTGGAGGGGAACCCGGTGCACGAGCAGATGGACGAGTTCGCCAGGATAGCGGGGGGAGGCAGGACCTACGGGGTCATGGCCGTGGTGGATGCGGATGGACATCTGGCTAACGTATTCGCCGGTGACCTGTGGGAGAGTTTCAACGCAGGGGTGGAAGAGGCGAAAAAGGTATACTGCAGCACCGTGGAACGGAAGTATCCCGTGGTGGTGACCGCCGCTCCCTATCCCATGGACATAAACCTCTACCAGGCCCAGAAGGCAATAGAGAACGGCAAGCTGGCGTTGGAAAGGGGAGGCATCCTGATTCTCGTGGCCCAGTGCTGGAACGGCATAGGACAGCGGGCGTTCTACGATCTGTTGAAGAGCGCCCCCACACCCGGAGAGGTGCTGGCCCGTGTGAAAGAGGGATATAAGTTAGGGTATCACAAGGCCGCCAAGCTGGCGGACATAATGACCTGGGCCGAGCTGTGGGCGTACACGGACTTGGAGGACGGGGTGTTGGAGGATGTGGGCATACGCCCTGTTCACGACCTCCAAAAGGCTGTGGAAGAAGCCCTGGACAGGGTGGGCGGCCCCCTGCTGTTCCTACCCCAGGGAAGCATAACCGTGCCCCTCATCAAAGATGAGGGTTGACGGCAACAGTAATAGGCCGGGGCATCGTGGTAAGTATCACAGGAAGAGCCAGACCAGCAGGCCGAGGGCCATACAGTAGGGGGCGAAGAGGTGGAGCCCTCCTCTGCGTACGGTTTTCAGTAGGAGTTGGATGGAGGCGTAGCCAACGGCGAAGGAGATGAGGAAGCCTATTATGAGAGAGAGGGGAGGTACGGAGGATAGGGGCGTTGTTGCCGCCTCGTAGAGCATGGCTCCCGCCATCATGGGCACGGAGAGGAGGAGGCTGAACCTCGCCGCCTCTTCCGGTCTTATGCCGGAGAGGATGCCGGTGGTTATGGTCCAGCCCGATCTGGAGATTCCGGGAAACACGGCGGCAGCCTGGGCGATACCTATGCCAAGGGATGAGGGAGCATCCACCGTGCGGTTGGCCATGCGGCGGAAGACCCCGGGCATGGAGAACAGGAGGAAAACCCCGGTGGCGATGAAGAAGATACCGAGGAAGAATGGCTGGCTGTAGGATTCCTCGGCGTTCCCTTTCAGCAGGAGACCCACCAGGGCCCCGGGAATCGTTCCCAGAACAAGGAGCACCGCCATTCTTGCATCTCCCTCCTCCCCCGGGGGCAGCCTCCCCCTTGCCAGACTCCGGAGGGCCCGGGGAACAGCCCTGAGAATGTCCAACAGGTCTTTTTTGTAGGTGATGACCACCGCCAAGAGGGTGCCCGTGTGGAGGACCAGGGTGAAGAGCAGGGAGGGGCGGAGGGACAGCATCCGGTAGGCTATGGCGAGATGTCCGCTGCTGGATATGGGCAGCCATTCCGTTATCCCCTGTATCACGGCAAGGACAACGGCATCCGCGGGGGTCAATGCCATATGAGACCAAATCGGTGGGGGGTATAAAAATGGTTGGTGGAGGAGTTCTCAACATTGCAGTGCCGAACGACTCTCTCCCTTAACTTGACAGCCTTGGCGGGAAGTCGGGAAGATTTATAAAGATCTTTTTTGTTGGGGTAATGGTGAATTTATGGGGAAATACGATGCCCTGTTGAGATATTTACAAGGAAGGGGTGAAGATAGAATTCCGATGAGATTTTCCGATATTGAGCGTGTATTGGGATTTTCCCTACCGCCTAGTGCTAGAAAACATAGCGCATGGTGGGGAAATCATGAAAAGAACCCTCAGGCTGTTTGGGTTCGCGCGAACTATAAAGTTAGAGAACTCAATATTAAGGATGAGAGGCTAATCTTCGTCAAGGATAAACAGCCCACTCCCTACACCACAAAGGCTCTATCAACTTCAGACTCTTCCAACAAAGGGGTTTCTCCGAAGGAATTCGAACACATCGTAAGATTCTGGTTTGAGCAGTTACATGGCCAGAGATTTGCTGAGCGAGAGGTACCTGGCGTCCATAAACGCTTTGATTTTGTCAGCATGGATGGAAAGCATATAGGTGATGCAAAATATTTCACGATGGTGAGGGGTAAAAATATCCCTCCTGGAAAATTTAGTGTAATTTCTGAGCACGTCTGGCTTTTGGAAAATACGGATGCAGAGGATGTTTTCCTAGTTTTTGGTAATGACAGAAGGGTTCCTGTCGAATGGCTGAGAAGGTATGGAAATCTAGTGAAGAGGGTCAAGTTCTATTTTTACGATACAAAAACGGATAAGATGGAGTTACTAAACTAACTCCCCATGGTCAAACAGCCTCTCTCCTTACGATAAGGGAGCTTTGGGTTTAGTGATATTGTTCTCCTTATAAGAAGTCTGTTCCCATATCCCCCATCTTATTTTTTGTAGCAGTGTGTCTTATTTTATAATTTTTTCACGAGCGATTGATTACCTTGTATCAAGGAAGAAGAACCTCAACGTCGAAGGCGGCGTGCACCTCGGAGGGGGAATACTGGCGGACGATCCGGCTGTTTCTCACGCGGGCTTCAATGTCGGCGGCCACAGCCCTTATCTCCTCCTCCAATTCCCTGGCCCTGGGTTCCATGGCGTCTTTTGGAAGTATCTCGTAGTAGTGGATGATGCCCCTGTTTTCCCGGGTGTCCTCTCCGGCGGCGGAAGGCCGGGCCAGGTGTCGCAGGGCGTGGGGCAGGAAACTTCTGGCGCTGTGGGGGAGGTTCATTATTACCCGGTCCGCCCTTATCTCCGGGGGCAGGCTGCGGGCGTCCGCCGTGATTATCTCTATGTTCGTTATCCGGTTGGCCTTGACGCTCTCCCTCAGCAGGTCCGTGGCGTGGGGGTTGATGTCCACCGCATACACCACCCGGGGCCGTCTTTTTTTCGCTATGAGAAGGGAGAAGGGTCCCACGCCGGCGAACATATCCAGCACCCTCTCGCCGTCCTGGACCATCTCCGCCACCCTCATGTGCTCCGTGGCCAGCCGGGGGCTGAAGTAGGCCTTGGAGAGGTCCACATATATCTTTACCCCGTATTCCACATGGACGGTTCTCGTGCTGTTCTCCCCTGCGAGGTGTTCCAGATTTCTTATTCTGTGGTCTCCCGTGACCCCCATGTCCAGATATGCGCTTCTGATGTTGGGGTTGAAATCCACCAGTGCCCTGCCTATCTCCTTCTTGTACGGGAGAAGTGGCTCCGGGAGCTTTATCACCGCTATGCCCCCTATGATGTCGAAGGACGATGGCAGATGTTTTTCCAGGCCCTCCGGGAGGTCCAGGAGGTCTCTGTAGGACGCCCTGGGCGGTGTCTCCGGCGCCTTGAATGTGTGGTAGGATATTTCGAATCCCAGGGCCCTGGCTTTCTCCACCCCTTCCTCTACTATGGGGATGAAAGCCCTGTCCCCCTCTTTCTCTATTCTGAGGAACGTGGACAGCAGGCCTTCTTTGGAAAGTTTTATACGCACTTCCTCCACTCTCTGAAGAGGCACGACCACGCAGGGAGAATGTACATGACCGGACTGGATGCCGGCGGCGGACAGAGCGCTCTTTCGGGGGTTCACGATTCTCACACAGGGGAAAAGGGAGGGGGGCGTTTAATATTCATCGGTCTCGGACTCTCTGAGAAAGGGATAACAGTCGAGGGTCTGGAGGCCGCCCGGGGATGCGATGTTCTGTTCAGGGAATCCTACACATCCCTGTCTGCGGAGGTTGGCCCGCATGACGCCCACGGCGGC
>JAGHBH010000185.1 GCA_021161085.1 Thermoplasmata archaeon
CCACCCCCAGACGCTCCACCCTTCCGGAGGAGAGGGTGTCCAACAGCACGCGGGCGACGGCTTTTATCCTCTCCGGGATCTTTTCCGGAGGGAGGCCCATCAGCACCGAGCCGCCTATGGATAACACCACCGTCCCTCCCGCTTCCCCGCTCCCCCTAGCTTTCACTATCTCATCCATCTCGCTGGTTTCCATCCTATCTCCCCCACCACAACCGACTGGGGATAAAAAAGCGTTCTGGTGGTTTTCCCAGAGGACTTTGGCCGGGAGGTGTCTGCATCACAGCGATGTGGTTTTCTCGACACACCTGATCCCCATGTTCTCCAGCTCGTCCAGCACCGGTTCGTATATCTCCGGCACCACGGGAATGTACACGCCCGTGAGGGATATCTTTCCCTCCAGTATCATCCTGACCGCTATTGCGGCAGGGAGGGATACCGTTCTAGCTATGGCCGTGTCTCCGTCCGGCTGGCCGTAGTCCACCAGGGTGGACGTGATATACTCCTTCCTGCCGTCCGGGAACTCGGCGATGAATTCGTGGAAGAGAACGCACATGTCGATGTCCCCCTCCTGGAGGGCCAGTTTCTTGAACATTTTGGAGGCAAGGAGGTCCAACATGCTTTTCGCATCCTCCGGCACGGGGTCGTCGGATGTCAGCTCGAGCCACTCCAGCCTTTTCACCACCGCAGCATACGGGGGGACCCCAAGATAAGAGGCAAGGCTGCACGCCATACAATCCCCATCTCCCACGATCTCCCGGAGCACCTGCCTGTATGTCTTACCCTGGAGATCCGGCCTCTCCGTGTCATCCAGATATCCCAGCTTGGCCAGGCCCCTCATGGTCTCCGACCATCCCGTGAACCTGAATGTCCCCCTGTACACCGTGTCCGCATCGGTTATCCCGTAGAGGTCGGCGTAGGGCACGGAGTTCCGGTTGGGATAGTTCTCGAAATCCCCCACACCAGGCACGGTTTTTATGTCATAGTGCTCGAACAACTCCTCCCCAGGTATCTCCACCAGCCGGCCATCCTTTCTGAACCTGGCTGAGTTCCTGGAGGCCAGCAAGACACCCCTGGGAGCCCATGAGAACTTGTATCCGAAGGGGTTGGTGTTGGACTGATGAGCGGGGAGGGCACCGCAGCAGGACTGGAAACTGGCGATCCGGCCGCCCCTGTTCTGCACGTCGTGTATGATGCGCATGGCGGACATGTGGTCTATACCGGGGTCCAGTCCTATCTCGTTCAGCAGCAGCACCCCGGCCTCCCGGGCCTGGCCGTCCAGGGATTTCATCTCATCGCTCACATAGGACGTGGTGACCATGTGCTTCCGGTGTTTTATGCAGTAGCGGGCCACCTTGGGATGATAGACATAGGGCAGGAGGCTCACCGACAGATCCGCCTCGGAAATAAGCTGTTCCAACTTCTCCTCGTCCTTGACGTTCAACGGTATGGCCTCCCCGTTCGGATGGCCCTCCACCAGGGCCTCGGCCTTGGAGACCGTCCGGCTGGCCACCGTGACGTGGAAACCGTTGTCCAAGAGATACCTCACCAGGGGACGGGAGACCATCCCCGCTCCGAGAACCAACACCTTCTTCACACGCTTCACCTCTCTGCTGATGCTCTATGGCTGGTCGGCCACGAACCGCTCCATGTATTTGTAATCGTCGGTCAACTCTCCCCTGTGGAGGATGACCGCCCGTTTTATCTCCGGCGGGAGGTCCAACTCCTGGAAGGGGACATTCCATCTGCACCTGGCTATGGACGGCACGAAGGGGAGCAGCCTCTCGCCGAAATACTCGGAGGCATCCCTGGGGATCTCGGCAGGGAGGGTGTCTATGGCCATGACAACCATCCCCGGCCCCGTGTATCCGTCCTCCACCTGGCCGGTCGCCGGGTCGAAGGTATAAAGGGGGTTTCCGGGATCCGTGGGCTTCACGGTGGCCTCTATGGAACCGTCTATATCGCAGCTGATATCCCCCACAACAATAGGAAGGGGACGGCCTTCCGAGACATGCCTTTTCATGACCTCCCGGGTCATGAGCTTCGGATATCTGGGGTCCCAGTATATGCAGTTGACCAAGACGGAGAGATGCTCGAGATATCTGGGGAATATCCCCCTGTACCGCTCTGGGTGGTCGTAGTATTCCTGCAACACGAAAGGTTTGGAGGGGTCCACCGGTTCCACCATGTGCTCCTCCTTGAACACCACCTTGTAGACATGGTTGGGCGAAGGATTCTCTATCTTCCCCACATCTTCTGGGGACATTTCTATCACCGGCAGGATGCCCAGTATCTCCTGGGCGCCCGTGGAGACGTGGCCGTATCCGGTTATGCCGAACACCAGGGGCACGAGGTCACCCGGCAGCCCCTTGGCCGATATCTCCTCCGCCACCTTTCTGACTGCCTCTTTCGCCTCCTCCAGGCTGTGGTAGTGTCTGGCCTGCCGGAGCCCGTAAAAGGGTGTATCGTAGCCCATGTGATGTAGGCGCATGCCCAACGCCCACAGGGTATCCAGCATGCCCGCAAGACCTGCGTGGTAGCCGAAGAATATGAGCCTCCTCCCCTTATCGTCGGTGACCTTCTCGTAGTCTATCAGCGTACATCCGAGGTCCATCATCCGCTTCAACATCGGCATGTTGTACTTCTGCCCTTTTATGGTGTGGGAGAAGAACATATACACCCCACCCTCCCTGAACACATGGAGGGGCATCTCCTTCACACCGAAAACAACGTCACAGCGGGAGAGGTCCTCGTCCACCACCGCCCCGGCCTCCAGATATTCTCCGTCCGGGAAAACCCTGATGGGAGAGGGCTGGACCACCACATCTATCCCGCCGTCTATCAGCCTTCTGACCTCTCCGGGGGTGAGGGGCGTCCGCCGTTCGTAGGGGTTCTTGTCCTCCCTCCTGATGCCTATGACTGGCCTGTCAGCTCCATCGCTACTTTCCATCAGGCATCCCTCTCCATCTCCCCGAGCACCCTGTCTATAACATCCATGCCCTCGTCAACGGCCTCCACGGTGATGTCCAGCGGGGGACGGAACCGCATGGTCTTCTCTCCGCATCCTATCATCACCACTCCCGCTTTGTATATGAGCGATTTGAACCTGTCCCTGAGAAGGTGGTCCGGGAGGTCGAAGGCACACATGAGCCCCCGGCCCCTGGCGTTGGACACCAGAGAGGGATGGGCCTCCTGTATCTCCTCCAGCCTCTTCAGGAGGTGGCCGCCCACCCTGGCGGCGTTGTCCACCAGCCCATCCTCCCTTATTATTCGCAGATAATGTTTGGCCCTCACCATATCCACCAGGTTGCCCCCCCAGGTCGAGTTCAGCCGGCTGGACACATGAAAAACGTTGTCCTCCACCTCGTCCACACGGCGGCTGACGGCTATGCCGCACACCTGGGTCTTCTTTCCGAAGGCTATGGCATCCGGCTCGACACCGTAGTGCTGGTGGGCCCACATGAGGCCCGTGAGCCCGAGGCCGCTCTGCACCTCGTCCATTATGAAGAAGATGTCATTCTCCAGCGTTATCTTTCTCACCGCCTGGAAGTATTCCCTCCGGAAGTGGTTGTCCCCCCCCTCTCCCTGGATGGGTTCCATGAGGAAAGCCGCTATGTCGTCCCCCTTCTCCTCTATGGCCTTCTCTATCTGGGCCAGGCTCTCCTGTTCGACCTCCTCCACCCTGCGGAGGTTGTCCCCCTCCAGCGGGAAGGTTATCTTGGGATTCCTCACCCTGGGCCAGGGGAACTTGGGGAAGTACATCACCTTCTCCTTCACGAAGGTGTTGGTGAGGGACAGGGTGTAGCCCGTCCGGCCGTGGAACGCCTCCTCCAGATGGATGACCTGTGTTCCCACCTCACCCTTTCCGGCCGCCAGGTTCTTCCTTATCTTCCAGTCAAAGGCCGTCTTGAGGGCGTTCTCCACAGCAAGTGCCCCACCGGAGATGAAGAACAGATAGTGGAGATACGGGGGCAGGGCGGACCTGGAGAACTCCTCGACGAACTCCGCCATCTCCACGGTGTAGATGTCGCTGTTGGTGGGCTTGTGCACCGCCGCCCTCTTGAGCTCCTCCAACACCTCCGGCTCCATCATCCTGGGATGGTTCGCCCCAAGGGGCATGGAGGCGAAGAAACTGAAGAAATCCAGAAGATACCTCTCGTTCCGGGCATCGTACAGCCGGGGACCCCGGCTCTTGGGGAAGTCAACCACCATATCGAATCCGTCGGCCAGCATATGCCGCCCGATGATCTCGTGCACCTCTTTCGGAGACACCATCTACCATCCGCTCCTTGGCGATATATCTCTATATACCGGTACGGCCGAGGGGAAAACACCCATCTATAAAAGGG
>JAGHBH010000017.1 GCA_021161085.1 Thermoplasmata archaeon
ACCCCCGTGGTGGGCTCACCCACCACCCCGCCCCGGCTGTTGGCCACCATCCCGGCACCAACCAGAGAGGAGCCGTAGTTCACGGTCCCTATGTACACGGGAAGGTCGTACAGGCGTCTCAGCACCTCTCTCTCGGCGTCGGAAAGCCGGGGGTGGCACATCACCCCTCTGGAGGTGGCGACGGCGGCCGACCCCACGGTCTCCATATCGCCGACCGTCCCTCTCTCCACGGAGACTCCGAGCACCGAGGCCAGAACTTCCAGAGTCTCATCGGCCATCTGCGGGTGGACCAGCGCCGCGTGGTCGTTGGCCAAGATGTTGTTTCCCAGGGCGTTCAGGGTCTCCGGAACCCTCTCCACCCTGCCCCATGAGGAGAGAATGTCCACCTCACCGTCCGCCGTGAAATCTGGCACCATTATGCCCCGGCTGTTGGCCACCATTAGGGAGCCCAGGAGGGGAGAGCCGTCTATGGTCACCCTGCACACCTCCACACCCAGGGCCTCGGAAAACACCTTGGCGGCCCCTTCGTCCATTCCCTCGGGGAGAAAGACGGTCTTTTCCGTGGAGACGGAGAAAACCCCCACCATGGGGTTGCCGTATATCACGGCCTTCCTTATCACCGGCACACCTCCGGCCCTCCCTCTCCGGCCAGGGTTCCGGCAGTGTCAGAACGGGATGGGGACATGAGACGTTTTCACTCCTCCTCCGGAAGGGAGACCTCCACCAGGTCGTCCTCGAACCGTATGACACGGATTCTGACAGAAGAGGGGGCCTTTTTCTTGCCCCTGGCCCAGAGTTTCTTGTTGATCTCGGGGTCTATCCATATCCTGTCGTGATCCTTCACATGGGAGGCGACGAACTCCTTTATCTTCGTCATGGCCCACTGGGCCCTCTTGGTGGAGGGGATTGTTCTAGCACCCCTCAGGCTTACAGTGTATATCCTCTCGTCTTCCGCCAAGGAAACACCTCCTGTCCTCTACTTCTGAAGGCGGCTTCTCCTCCAGTTTCTCCTCTTTGGATGTCTGAGAAACCGTCTGCTGGTTCTCAGCATGACCCACGTGGGGACACGGCGGTTCTGTTTGACCGCCCGCATCAGTCTCATCTTCTTGGCAACTGGTTTGTATCTGGCCATCGTCGTTCCTCCCATGATATGTCTGACCGCTATGTACCCGCTATGTCGATCCATGTTACTTTAGATCCATGTTACTTTATCTTCTCTCTATTTTTATCTCCCGCTTCCTTCCGCTGAGCCGGGAGAGTATCCCCTTGAGGGTTTCGTCATCCACCCGTCTTCTAAGCTGGCCGGCTTGTGCCAGGGCGATGATCTGGTCTTCCACCAGGGCCACGAGTTCCGGGCGGGTGAGCCTCAGTCTCGCAAGCCTCTCTTTGGCCTTCGGGGTGAGGAGCTGGCGGAGTACCATGGCGCGCTGCTCTTCGTAGGCACGTTGCTGGGCCTCGGCAATCTCTCCCTCGGCCTGGGCCCGGAGGAGTTCCTCCATCTTGCGCCTTTTTATCTCCTCCAACTCGTCTCCGGCCATATCCTTCACCCTTTCGGCCCTTGCTATCCTGTGGGGTCAGTATTTTTTCAACTCCGGGTGCTTCTTGACCTCTTCCTTGAACACCTCTTCGGCGGTGTTGTCCAAGAGGGAACGTCCCTTGGGAGTGACCACACGCCCCCGGTTCTTGTATCTCTCGATGAACCCCATGGCCTCAAGCTGCCGGACGCAGTGTCTGGCCACGCTCCCGCTGCCCGCCACGGCATGGTATCTCTTGGAGCCCCTGTCCCTCTTGCCCCCGTACTCCTCGGCCAGGCGGGCCACACCTATGGGGCCATTCACGTACACCTTCCGCAGCACCGCCGCCAGTCTGGTGAACCACCAGTCCTCGTCCTCCGGCGGCATCTCCTTGTGGGAACCGGTCTTGACGAAGGGAGCCCACTCTGGCGGCTTCGCCTCCGGGTACTTTTTCATCTTCTCCTTCAACGCGTTTATGAGGGCGTCTGGAGGGACATCATACGCAGTGGTCATATCACACTCTCCCTTGGTACGTTCTCTGTTCATCCCCTGACGGACCACATCAATCCATATCAGGGACCTATGAGGAGAACCCTTTAAGGGGGGGTTATATATATCCGTTTCGGGAAACCACGGGAAAATAAGTGCTCTATCTTTTTTCAATAGGAGAGCGGGTCGTTCTTCTTCATGAACTCCCTCAGAACGGTCGTGGCGTAGGACCCAGGAGGCAGGGAGAACGTGAACTCCAACCCTTCTCCCAGCGGGTCTTTTATTGGGAGGAAGATCATGTCGTCCACGGTCATGTGTGCCGGTCTTCTGGTACCCCTGGAGGTCAGCCTCGGCATCTCTCTGACGAAGAAATCCTCCGGGCATACGTTCTCCTCTTCCAGGATGCGGTGCTCTATCTCCCCCTGTTCCCCCTCTGCGAAAACCCCATCCACCCCGGGCACCAGGCATGAGACCCATGCCTTTCCCTTTCCGACCATCTCCTCGGCCCTGGAGATGTTCCGGCCGGAGACCGGGATGAAACGGCGGCGCCCTCCCTTGTATTGGGCCACGGACGGGATGAGGAGGTCCCCTTCCACGGGCGAGGATAGGGGGAGTTCTCGCCCCATTCTCTCAGAGAGGATTCTGTTGAACAGATACGCCTCGAAGGAATGGACGAAAAGCTGGAGCAGATGGAAGGGGAGGCGTGAGAGGGATTCCCTGTAACTCCTGCCTTCTGCCAGTGCCTCCAGAACCCTCCTCTCCAGATACAGGCTTTTTGGGAAGGAGGATAACACGGCGTCCCATCCCGCATCGCCTTCCGCCGCCCCGGAGACGAGGCCCCTTGCCCTGGCCTCTTCCCCCTCGGCGTATCCCACCTCGCCCAGAAACACCTTTACGGCCTCTTTCCACCGGTCCCGAACCATCATCTCCCCCACCCGGTGGGTTATGGGCCGGAGAGAGCCGAAACGCTGGATACCGAAGAAGTTGGGAAAAACACCCCCGGCCTGGGATAAGATGTCCCCGCACCTCCCCCGGGCCTCGTCTGGAG
>JAGHBH010000152.1 GCA_021161085.1 Thermoplasmata archaeon
ATTCATTTTCGTGCATAGTACCTTGTAAGCACCAGTGCGTTCGGAGGAAATTCAATTTCCTCCTCTCTTAGGAATTTCCTACGAGAGAAGGAATTTTAAGAAATTCCTTCGATTTCATGCGATGACCTTTGAGAGGAGTTCAATGTTTTGGTTGTGTCGTCGTCTGGCTCGTATTTTGTTTCCTAATCTTGTTTTGAGGTCGTTGAAATAGCCTTCTATAACTGAGTGTCTGTGGTAGCGTTTCTCGTACTCTTTCGGGTTTTCTTTGGCGAGTTTGATCATTTTAGGCCACGCTGGATAGCCTTTTGCTTTTAGTGTGATGCCATTCTTGAGTTTGATTATTGCCTGACCGCCCTCTTCCTCTACAATCTGTACGTTGGCGCGTGAGAGGTATGCTGGGTCTCCGCATACATCGCCGATCTCAATGGATGGGTCTATTTGTTTCATCAGTTTTTCGAACTGCGGCGAGTCGGCATAATATCCTTTGGTGACGATTGCTGACAAGAATACTGGGACTTTATCGTCAACGATTGCATGTAGCTTCACGAAGTCCTTCTTTTTCTTCTTTCCTTTCGTGCGGACTGATTGCCACTGGCGGTAACATTTTGTCCCAAAACCTGTGGCATCTGTAGCTATCGTCCGCCGCCCTTTTTTAGCCTCTGGGATTGCCATTTGATTATTCTATTCATATATCGTTCCGGCATATCCTTCACATGATCGTTTACCGTGTTTGGAGCTGGGACCTTCCCAAACAGGTTCTTCCTCCATAAGGTCGGGTTGGCGACGATATATGCATGGGTTTCTCTGTACGACTTGTTCAATAGTCCCATTATGTACACAAACATCGCTATCGCCCTTGGATTCGCGGGAGGCCTCCCTCTCGTACCAGGCTCCCGCACTTTATATGGTGGCTTTTCTTCGGCAATAATTTGTGCAACATCTTCTATGGCCTTTTTCACTTCATACTTTCTGAAGTGATTGTATCGTTTCCAATCCCTTTTTCTGTGCGCCATACTCCCGCCTTCTACTCGTCCATTCGGATCACTTTAACCCTCTTTCCTATCCAATCCTTTGGAAGATATACCTTCCCAGTTGTCTTCGCATCTGTTACCCGCTTTATTATCAGCTCGTAACCCCATACCTGAAACACGTCCTTCTCAACCTTCCTTTTCCTAGCCATATCTATCCACCTGCCTTAAGTGTTTGTATTATATGTATTTTACAAACACTCCAACAGGGAAAATACTGTCCACTACTTAAACTTAATGGCCACCAAAAAACGAACTCAAAAACCTATTTTACGGGCACACCTGCACGCCATGTCCCCCACGACCGCCCGAACCCAGCGGGGCCAAACCAAAATGTTTATAACACACGGAGGAATAGACGGGCGGGGCGAGAATAATGGGAATGGAAGACCTCACCGACCTCGACAAGCGCCTGTATGAATTCATCAAGATGGGAGACTACGAGACCAACAAGTGGTCCACACCCGAAGCAGCATCCAAACTCGGCGTTCCCGAAGACGAGATATACAAGTCCCTCTCCAACCTGTCCAAACACATCAAAGACAAGATATATATCTACTACAAGGACGGCGGACTGAGAATAGCCGCAGAATAGAGTCTCCCACACCGCCCACCTATAGGGTGGGAAGTGAGAAAGAATAGGAAACAACCCCCCGGCCGGGAGCCTTGAGAGAGGCTTCCCTCATAGCCAGGAAATCCCCAACAACACACTCAACAGCGGGGTGGGGTAGCCAGGAAATCCCGACGGGCTCATAACCCGTAGATCGGTGGTTCAAATCCACCCCCCGCTACCATATCTTTGAGAAGGGAGAGTGTGATATTGGAGACAAAATCTAATATAGTCCACAATTTTTCCAATAATATAATAACTTTAGGAGGAAAATTGAAAGAACATAATCTAATTCGGGGAGAGAATATATTCGTAGCAGAGATAATGAATGAAATATCTCATCTTCCATATAAATCCGTCCTCATCCCTCTTATAAAAAAGATAGGCGTTCCAACAAAATCGTCAACATATAATGATGTGAAATATTCCAGTATGTGGGAATTGGAGAATGGTTATTTAAATTTAAATAGAAAAGGTCACGTTGACGGTCTTTCAGTGCAAACAGATGCCACGATTATTTTAAAAGATTATGGGGTTTTCATCGAATTCAAAAAGCCTCATCACGTTCCTTCTCAAAATTCTGTTAATTTGCAACAGATTGGGCGAATGATATTATTGGCTGAACATTATAGGACTAATCTAAATTATGATTATCGGGATTATAAAATTGTATTAGTTAATAACTCTGCTCCGTATGTTCATATCCCGAAAATGGGAAAACAGATTCCCGGAGAAGTAATAGAAAAATATTTTGTAGATAGAGAAGATAAATGGTTTAAAGACGAAAAAACACTCAAAATTATAAAACCTCTTTTGGAAGAAATTGATGTTAAGGCCATTAAATCTTGTTTTATTGTGTTAAATTGGGTACAATTTATAGAATCAACTTTAGAGGTAATCCTAAATGCGGAGAAAGATTATGAGAATGATGAAGAAATAAAATTCTTATTAGAAAAATCTAAATATACCATACTTGACTCCTTTGAAAGGAGAAAACATCTTTTGACTGTTAATACTTGCCCTTAAAAAGTTTTTTCGCCCACGTTTTGTCGCCCTTGGGGGCGGGAAAAGGCGGGCCCGGAACCCATAAGTATGCCCTGCTTTTCTCCCCGGGTGGTGGTAGGATATGGTAAGGCACGTACTTTCCGTGCTGGATGTCAAAGACGACCTCCACAGCCTCCTGGGCCTGGCCGGAGAACTCAAGGAGAAACAGCGCCAGGGCGTGGTGTTCGAGCCCCTGAAGAACAAGAGCCTGGGAATGATATTCGAGAAGCCCAGCACCAGGACAAGGGTCTCCTTCGAGGTGGGGGCCACACAGCTGGGGATGCACGCCCTCTACCTCAGCCCCAGGGACCTCCAGATAGGGAGGGGAGAGACCATAGCAGACACCGCCAGGGTTCTATCCCGGTATGTGGACGTCATCATGTACAGGGCTTTCAGCCATGAGGTCATGAGGGAACTGGCCGACAATGCAACGGTTCCCGTGATAAACGCCCTGGATGACCTGGAGCATCCCTGCCAGATACTTGCGGATCTGCTCACCATCCGGGAGCACAAGGGGCGTTTCCAGGGACTGAAGATGGTGTACGTGGGGGACGGAAACAACGTATGCAACAGCCTCATGCTGGGCGCCGCCATGACCGGGATGCACATGGTGGTCTCCTGTCCCCCGGGATACGAGCCGGATGAAAACCTATACAACAAGGCCGTTGAAATATCAAGAGAAACCGGCGGCGCGGTGGAGATAGAACACGACCCCATGGTAGCGGTCAAGGAGGCGGATGTCATCTACACGGATGTATGGATAAGCATGGGACAGGAGGGGCCCGAGGCGGCGAGGAAGGAGGAGGCATTCCGCCCCTACCAGGTGAACACCGCCCTTACCAGCAAGGCGAAACCCGACCACATCTTCATGCACTGCCTCCCGGCCCACAGGGGATACGAGGTCACTGACGAGGTGGTGGACGGCCCCAACAGCGTGGTCTTCGACGAGGCGGAGAACCGGCTGCACGCCCAGAAAGCCCTCATGCTCACCCTCCTCTCCCGCTGACCGCCCAAGCACACCGACATATACACGGGCACGTCACAGTCTGAGTTCCTCGTCCCCGGTCTTCCTTCCGGTCTTCCGTCTTCCCCCACGCTTTCCACCGTCTCCCCCGGCGTCCGCGCTCCCGCCGCTCCCACCCGTCCCGGAGCCTTTTTCACCTCCATGCCCCCTGCCGCCTACCTCCATTCTTCTCTTCCCGGCAGTTCCGCCTGTTGTGTCGGCCCCTGACTTCCGTCCGTCCCGTCCGGGCGAATGGATGGCTCTGGAGGGCGAGGGAGGGGACACCGTGCCACCGCAGAGGGGGCATTTCCCACCGGCCACACACAGTTTGCACAGGGGCTCGCCACAGGTGTGTTTCATGACGGCCAGGTTGTGGTGGACGATACATCTCTCCCCGCCGGAGAGGCCGCCACCTCCCGGTATCTCCCCCTCGTGGGGTCCAGCGGTCTCAGCCTGTTTCTCTCCGGTATCGGTCGGAGGCTTATCTGCGGCACCAACGTCACCAGGGGATTCCGGGGTCGTTCCCGGTGGGGGAGTCTGTGCTGTCTGGACGGCAGGTTGGGTCGGCATCCGGGTCGGCGGCTGGACCTGAACAGGCGGCGGTACGAAGGTAGCCCGATAGGAGGGAACCTCCAGGGTTTCTCCTGTAAACTCGCTCAGCATGGAAAGCACCTGTTTTGCCCTCCAGATGCCCAGGTCGTACCTGTCCATCACCGTGGAAAGCACCCTCTCGCCTCTGGGGATCTCCTCCACCGCACGCCGCACTATCCTCTCCAGATATTCGTCCGGCTCCACCTTTCTTATTTCAAGCTCGTCAACCCGCCTTATATACTCCAGCACCCTCTTGGCCTTGGAAACATCCAATCCTAGGGTGAAGACTATATCGCTGAGCCTCAGCCCCCTGGCATAGATGAGGTCCCTGCGGGGGAGCACACACCGCCTTATGGTCTCAAGGGAAAGCCGCTCCAACTCCTCCCTCTCCTCCGAAGACAGGGTGGACAGCACCACCCGCTCCTCCCTTGAGATGTAATCCATCACCTTCCCCAGATAAGCATAGGGGACGGAGCACATCTTGAATATCTCCTCTTTGGAGAGGGGCCGCCCCATCCTGTGCTCCTGTTCCAGCACCTCCCGGGCATATCTCTCCAGCTTCATCCTCTCCAGAGCCTCTCTGGCCAGCCTAACCCCGTTATCGGCGGCCTGGGACCCAGGCTCCTTCTCCAGAGCCAGATTGTAGTATCTCATGCTCCTCTCATAGTCCCCCGTGGAGTAGAGCAGCCTTCCCAGCCGCAACAGCACGTCCACATCGTCCGAACCCACTCCAACGGCGGTCTCATACGCCCGTATGGCGTCCTCCGTCCTCCCGGCGGCCTCCAGTGCCCTTCCCTTTATCTCCCACAACCCCGGCGAATCCGGATCGTGGGAGACGGCCCTTTCCAGAACCTCCGCGGCCTCGTTGAACCTCCCCAGGGAAAGCAGCAGCTCGCCGAACTCCGAGAGCATCTTCGAATCGTCCGTCTCTCCGGTCAATCTCTCATATACGGCCACGGCCTCTTCTCCCCTTCCCATGAGGGAGAGGCATCTTGCCTTGGTCAGCAGGAGATCCTCGTCCATGTATCCCATCTTCTCGGCGTTCTCCAGGCACACCAGGCTCCTGTCGTATTCACCCAGGGAATAGAGGGCTAGGGCCTTGTTCTTCCATATCTCGCCGTCCTCCGGGTTCACTTTCAGCCCGTTGTCAAAGGCCTCCACGGCCTTCTCGTATTCCCCCAGTTGATACAAGGCCGCTCCGAGTCCGTTCCACGCCTCTTCATCCTCCGGGGCCAGCTCCACCGCCCGGGAAAAACGCTCCGCCGCCTCCCTGTACCTCCCCATGAAAGACAACGACGTGGCCAGGTTGAAAAGGAACTCGGGGTTCTTCGGCTCAAGCTCTATGGCCTTCTCGTAAGCCTCCACCGCCTCCTCCCCGCGCCCGAGAGTGTCCAGCAGCAGCCCGAGAGAATCCCAGTAGACGGCGTTCTTCGGCTCTATGGAGACCAGCTGCCGGTAGACGGTGGCGGCTTCTTCCCTCCACCCCATCTGCTCCAGCGCTCTGGCCTTGTCCAGAAGGGCGTTGACGTTCTTCGGCTCCACGGCCAGCAGCCTGTCGCATATCCCCACCACCTCCCTGTATCTCTTCATGTCCATGAAGAGGGATCTCATCTCCTCCAGCAGCACCGGGTTGTCTCCCTTGGCAACAAGGACCCTGGAATACTCCCCGGCGGCCGCCGCCCCCATCCCCAGCGCCCTGAGCGCTCTGGCCTTCTCCCACCTTATGTCCGGGTCGTCTCCGGCTATCTGGAGTATCCTGTCGACCGCCGCCACCACCCCCTTCCAGTCCTCCATCTTCTTCCTCAGGTAGAGGGCCTCCCTCCACACCATCCCATCCCCCGGCTCTATCTCCAGGGCCCGGTTATAGGCCTCCGCCGCCCGGTCGTATTCTTCCAGGGCATCCAGCGCCCTGGCCTTGTACACCCACACCATCTTGTCCCTCGGAGCCAGGCGTGAGGCCCTGTCCAGGGCGTCCACGGCCTCCTTGTACCGTCCGAGTTTCATCAGAGCGGCCCCGGAACGTTCCCAGGCGTCCTTGCTGCAGTTGTCCAGCTCGAGAGCGTGCCGGAAGGAAGAGAGGGCCTTCTCGTATCTCTCCAGCCCCTCCAGGGCCAGACCCCTGTTGACCCAGACCGCCGGATCCTTGTCGTCGAGCTCCAGCGACCGGTCGTAGGCCTCCAGAGCCTTCTTGAACTCGCCGGACGCGGAGAGCGACATACCGAGCCCGTTCCATGCCTCCGCATCCTTCTCCGCCAGCTTGACGGCCCGCCGGAAATCCTCCGCCGCCTCCTTGTTCTCTCCCATCTTGAGATACACCCATCCCCTCTTCTTGAGGACACCCACCTCATCTTTGCCTCCCTTTCCCTCTTCCAGTATCCTGGTATAGCATCTCGCCGCCCCTCCATGGTTTCCCATGTGGTCCAGGGCGTCCCCCATATCCTCCAGCGTGGTCCAGTCATCTGGCCTTATCTCCAGTATGGCGTCGGCGGTCTCCACGACCTCCGCGTCCCTCCCCAGACGTTTGGCGGCCTCCTTCTTGCCCTTCAGAGCGTGAAGGTTCTTCCCGTCCAGGGCCACCGCCCTCGAGAACCTCTCCCACGCAGCCTCGTATCTGGAAAGACGCATCAGAGATTCTCCGGAAGATACCAGGGTGTCGGCGTCCCCAGGGTCCAGGGACAGTATCCTGTCGGCGGCCTCCACCACATCCTCATGTCTCCCCAGCCGTTTGAGAGTCTTCATCCTGGCCCTGAGGGCGTCCAGGTTGTGCGGTTCTATGTTCAGCAGCCTGTCATAATATTCCAGGGCCCTCTCGTAGTCCTTTTTCCTGTAATAGAGGGCGGCGGCATCCAGCAATGCCTCGGTGTTCCACTTGTCTATAGAAAGAACGGTCTCGCACACCTCCAACGCCCGGTCGTATTCCTTGAGTCCCAGGAGTGCCTCTTTCTTCTTCAGGAGAACGGGCACATCCTCCGGCTTCTCCTTCAACACCCTTTCATAGGCCTCCAGCGCCTCCTCGTCGCTGTCCATGGCCAGAAGCGCATCGCCCAGCTTCTCCCAGAGACCGACATCGTCCCCGTCAAGGGACAAAGCTTTCCTGTACGACTCCGCGGAATCCTCGTACTTCTCCATGTCGTATTCCACATCCCCCTTCATCTCCCACAGGGCCCGTTCCCCGGGCAGCACCTCCACCCCTCCGGCCAGCACCGACAGGGCGTTTTCCGGTCTGCCCATCTTTATCAGAAGGCGGGCTGCGGCCAGATAGACGTCGGGAGACCGGCTGCCCTTCTCGGCCGCCAGCTGATACGTCTCCACGGCGTCTTCATACCTGCCCTGCGCCTCCAGCCTTTTTCCCTTCCTCTCGAGAACATCCACATCGTCCGGGGTTATCTCCAGTATCCTGTCATAACCCGGTATGAAATCGGGATCCATGTCAAGGGCCATCTCGTAGGATATGACCGCCTCCTTGTCGTTGCCCACGGCCCTCAGGGCGTCCCCCCTCCCCATCCAGGCGTCCCGGCCCATGCCCTTGTTGATGGC
>JAGHBH010000041.1 GCA_021161085.1 Thermoplasmata archaeon
CCTCCTGGGGGAGTACTCGGCCTACCAGCAGATATTCTTTCCCGTGAACACGGTGGAGGTCGGCGGGGTGGTGGTATCCGGCCTGGGGCGGGGCAGGTATTTCATGGAGATGAGGGAGTATTCCGAGAGTTTCTCCGATGTCTGGGGTTTCCGCCCGTATCCGGGGACACTCAACATAAAGGTGGACGAGGTGGACATATCCAAGCTCTCCATATTGCGGGGCCGGGAGGGGGTGAGGATTCCCGGGTTCACCCACGAGGGCAGGTCCTTCGGCGACGTTCTCACCTTCGAATCCGTCCTCAGAAGCCAGGAGGGAAAGGCGGTCTCCTGTGTGGCCGTTCTGCCCATGAAATCCAGATACAACGACGTTGTGGAAGTGGTGTCCAGATCCAACCTCAGAATGAGCCTCGGCCTGGAAGACGGGGAACACGTGATGCTGGAGGTGAAACTCTGATGGGAGGCGATGGCGGCCTTCCGCGGGGCATGCCCTTCTCCTGGGAGACAAATAGAATCGCCCCACCCCCTCCGAGGAACCCTCTGGAAGCATACAGGAGAAATGTCCGCCTCTCAAAGGATGTTGTATTCTTGCTCTGTCTGATGGAGGTGATTGCTGCCCTGCTGATGGTTTTCATCCCCGCAACCCCGGGGTTCACCGCTCCGGCGAGGATCACAGGGGTGGTCGTGGACGCCGAGGGAACCCCGGTCGGGGGTGCCACTGTCGTCCTGGATACCGGGGAGAGGACCACCACAAACATTGTGGGAATGTTCATTTTTGACGGCGTGGAGCCTGGTCTCAGAAGGGTGACCGCTTTGTCCAATGGTGAAACGGGCACGGCGGAGGTGTTCTCCGCCAGATATCTCTCGGGTGATCTCGTGGTGGTCCTGGGAGAGGATAGGCCGATACCCTCCTACGGGGTTTCCACATGGGAGGACCTCAGGGGCCTGTTCTACGGAGCCGCCCTGGTGTGCGTTACCGCGGCAGCGGTCTCGGCATACACAGCATACACCTTTTTCCCCAGGCGCCCGGTGGATCGGAGACATCCCTCCACGTTCATAATATCAGGTGTGCTGGGAATGGTCGCCGCCCTCTTCGTCATGGGAAACGGCACCCTGGCCAGCATCTTTTCTTTCCTTTTGTTCCTTCTCTCATTCTTGCTGATAGTGTTCTCCGCCCGGGTGGTGCTCTACCGCCGTAGGAGAATGCTGGCTGGAATATAAGCCTCCCTTCACTACCCCTCCCTTCACTAGCCCTCTCCACTAATCCCCATATCCGCCACCCATCTCTTTAAATACATCCTGTGGGTTGGGATGGAGGGAGTGTTGCTATGATACCCGTCAAGGAACTGAAGGAAGGGGACAGCATAACAACCAGATATGCCGTCAGGGGCAAGGAGTCACCCAGGGATTACCGGAACAGGGAGGGAAAGTATTTCTTCCTCACCGTGGGGGACCGGACAGGGGACATAGTCCTCAAATACTGGGGCGGCAGCGACCCCGACAGGACCTTGGAGGTATACAACAGCATATCCGTGGGAGACGTTTTGGAGATAACCGGTGATGTGGAGTATGACCGCTTCTCGGAAAAACTGGTCATAAGGGTGAACGAGGACACCCACCACATTAGGGTATGCGGGCCGGACGAATATTCCCCGGAAGAGTTCCTCCCGGTCTCGGAAAAGGACCTGGATGCCCTGTACACCACCCTCCTGAAGAGGGCGCTGGACATAAAGGACGAGGATCTGAGATGGCTGGTCCTCTCCTTCTTGGAGGATTCGGAGATATCCGGAATGCTGAGGGAGGCCCCGGGCTCGGCGTTCTACCACTACAACTTCCTGGGAGGCACGCTGGAACACACGGTCAACGTGGTTGCCCTGTGCGATGCCATGTGCGACAGCCACGAACAGCTGGACAGGGACCTGCTCGTGACAGGGGCAATCCTCCACGACATAGGGAAGACCAGGGGATACCGGTATTCCGTGTCCATAGAGCCCACGGACGAGGGCCGTTTTCTGGGCCATCCAAGCCTCGGATACGTGATGGTCAAAGAGAGGATATCCTCCAGGGAGGGCTTCCCCTCGGAGAAAGCAATGAAGCTGTACCATCTCATCCTCACCCACCACGGCGATGCGGAGAAGGGCTCGACCAGACGATTCAAGACGCCCGAGGCCTGCGCTCTCCACCATGCCGTCCAGGCTGACGAGATGACCCAGTCGTTTTTACAGGCCGTGGAGGAGGGCGAGGGGGATAAGGAGGACTGGGTCTAT
This sequence comes from Thermoplasmata archaeon, assembly GCA_021161085.1. Classification (GTDB taxonomy): domain Archaea; phylum Thermoplasmatota; class Thermoplasmata; order JAGHBH01; family JAGHBH01; genus JAGHBH01. The sequence goes on from JAGHBH010000041.1 coordinate 2,265, forward strand.
TCCAGAAGCCTGGGACACGAGATATACCGTGGCGGGGACTGACCCCATCACCGACGGTCCGGGAAAACTACGGCTCAATCCTCCTTGCTGACCAGCCGGTAATAGACCTTGCTCCCGGCCAGGACCTCGTGGAGTCTGGTCACTATGTCTGCATAATCGCTCGGGCTGTCGTACTCTATGACGAAGTCGTAGTCGCCCACCATGGGGACGAAGCCCACCTCCTTCACCATGCGGATGATGTCCAGGGGGTTCTTTCCCTCGCTGTTGAAGTGGAGTTTGAGATATGTCTTCATATCCTCATCTCCTTCGGGGTAACAGAGGGTATGGGAGGGGGGATTTAAAAGTTCGCCCGTGCACTCGCTCCTCCTATCGGTCAAACGTTAGACGGTCAAAACGTTAAGGCAAGTTATTTCTACACGGATACATATCTGCCCGTGTCCCAGAGGGATATCGCATGAAAAGGGAAACGCTGGCGGTGGCAGTGGTCTCGTTGCTCGTTCTCGTCACGTTACTTGGCGGACTGCTGCTGTCCAATCGGGGCGGCGAGGAGACGGGCGGCGGGGAAGAGACCCCGAGGGAGGTCCTGGAGTTCCTGGAGAACGTGAGGCTCACCGACGTGCCCCAGTCCAACAACGAGCCCCACATAGCGGTGAACCCTACGGATCCCAACAACATAGTTGCGGCGGGCAACGATTACGGGACACCCCTGGAGGACGCTTGGGTGGGATACTACACCACCACCGACGGAGGGAAGAACTGGACCAGGGGACTCATACCCGGCTACTACGATCCTGGCAACCCCAAACCTGGCGAGCCCTTGTGGGGGTTCAAGGGTACTGGCGACCCCGTGGTGGCCTTCGACAGCAAGGGCACCTGCTACATAGCCGGGATAGCGTTTAAAAGGTACCCCCTCACACCTGGGAGATCCTCGGGCATCTTCGTGGCAAGGAGCGACGACAAGGGCCACACCTTCCAGGTGAGCATGGTGGTATCCAGCGCCACAGCCGGGACCTTCCACGACAAGGAATGGCTGGCCGTTGACCCCAACAACGGCAACGTCTACGTCACCTGGACGGCGTTCAACTTCTACAGTGCATCCAGCCTGATGTTCAGCAAGAGCACGGACGGCGGCAGGACATGGTCCACACCGAAGGTGATAAGCGACCTGCTGGAGATGGAACTGCAGGTCCAGGGGAGCGCGGTGGTGGTGGACGGGAACGGCACCATCCACGTGGTGTGGATAGACTTCGCCACCAACACCGTCAGGTACGCCAGCAGCAGCGACGAGGGGGAGACCTGGACACAGCCCAGGAGCATAGCCCCGGTGACCCCCATACCCTCCAGCCTACAGGGCGGCGACTACAGGACCCCCACCCTCATGGCCCTGGGCGTTGACCTCTCCAACGGAACCTACGGAGGCAGCCTCTATGCCACATGGAACGATTACGGGACAGGGGATGCGGACATACTGCTGGTGTACAGCAGGGACGGCGGGATAAACTGGAGCGAACCCATACGGGTGAACAACGACAACACCACCAACGACCAGTTCTTCCCCGCCATCTCCGTATCCCCCAACGGATGGGTGCATCTCATCTTCTACGACAGACGGGACGACCCGGACAACGTCCTCCTCTCCATATACTACGCCCAATCCCGGGACGGGGGGGAGAACTTCACCATACAGCACAACCTCACCACCGCCCAGTTCAACGGCGACTACAGCAAGGGCCCCTTCATAGGCGACTATATAG
>JAGHBH010000026.1 GCA_021161085.1 Thermoplasmata archaeon
CCTCCACCCCCCATACCACCGGCTCGTCTCCGATACCGGGTATCCTGAGGGCCCTCTCGGTCACCAGGCCGGCACACTCCACGGGTTTTCCTATGGAAGGGTGTTCCTCCAGCATCACTGTGGAGAAGCCCATCTCCGCTGTACGTGAGGCCAGGAAGGATCCGACCGGCCCCGCGCCCACGACGGCCACATCCCATTTCATCGGATGTCTAAACCCCCCGGGGGTATATAGGAGTATCCCATGTCCAGGGCGTGCGGATCCAGGGTGTGGCATCTCGGGGTGGAAAGATATTAAACCCTGTCAGGAGATGGGGGGGCATGGACGGCAGCGGGGACAAGGGAGACATCACTCTCACCGACCTCAACGAGGTTCTGAGAAGGGAACAGAAGAGCAGGGCCCTCCTCTCCCTGCCCCTGGATTTCTACGAGCGGGCACAAGACTATATATCCTCCCTGGAGGAGGAGATAAGGGCCAGAGAGGAAGAGGTCTCCCCCTCCCTGGACATAATGGAACTGGAGGAACTGAGGAGGAAGAGCGAGAGGGCCCTGAACAAGATATTCATGGAAAGGCTGAGGAAGGTCCTCCTCCTGGCCTACGCGAACATAGACGGAGAACTGGCCAAGACCGACGTGCTCACCAGGGAAGAGAAGATACTGTACGAGAACATCCTGGAACAGGCGAGGGACATAAAGAAGACGACGCTGGGAACGGGGCCATCCAGCAGACGCAGGAGACTCTGGCACAGGATAACCCAGAAAAAGAGATCCCGGACAGTCGAGAGGGCGGAGACTCTGGCCGAAGAAAAAGAAGAGATTGAAAAGGCGGAGAGCGTGGAAGAGGTGGCTCCCGCCCCCCAAACCCTTGAGCCGGCCCGGCCACACACAGCCACCGGCACGGAGGAAGAACCCGAGATATCCAGGACGGAGGAAGGAGAAGAGGAGACGGGCCGGGAGGAAAAAGAGGAAGAAGAGGGGACAGGACCCGCCGAAGAGGAGGAGCCCCTGGAAGACATGGCCACAATACTCGTCTTGGAGGAGATACCACCCTTCGCCGGCCCGGCCGGAGAGTACCACCTGAAACCCCAGGACCTCGCCTCCATACCCCGCAAGATGGCCGAGATACTGGAAAAGAAAACGGGAAAAGTCAGGATAATAGAATAAGGGACGAGATGACAGGGGGATAGATATTATCACGAATTTTTTTCAGATTCCTCCTGGGTGGAGGTCTCTTGGGCGGGGGTTGTATTCAATATCAGTATCAAGGGAAGAGAGATTATAAAAAGAAAAATCGGCCAACAAACCCATATGGGAAAGGATAAAAATATCAATAGTAGAAAACTTAGTGCTAAGGACACCAAAAAAAGAGCAGCCAATCTTCTCCTCTCCATCAGCCGGAGAGCGTAGGCGATTATCAGAGCCAAAGCCAATGCCCATATCGCCAACACGAAAAATAATGACATTCTATTCCATGTGACAAAGAAGAGAATGGATATCATCGCCACCAAGAGGGAGAAAAAAGCCAATCCCCATAGAGATATGGAAAACCTCTCCAATGCCAAAACCAGAAACCTCTCCTTTCCGCCTTTGGAGGTGACGGGCGTACGTGGTCTGCGAGACGACACCGCCGGGAAAGGCCCGCCGTGCAACCCTATGGTCCCTATCACCCCCAACACAAGCGGGATGGATAACAGGCCGAATATCAACCCCGCCAAGGAAGTCACGGCACCCAGGAAAAATACAGCCTGCACAGGATGTTTGATCAATCTTGAAGCCGTCTCCGAATTTATGGAGAAGAAGGCTATCAGAGAGAAAACCATCACACCTAACACCAATGTTAAGAAGAGGGCCAAAAGTAACGAAGCCACCACCTCGGAGTTGCGGTATAAAAAGCCGGACAGACCCATGAAAAACGCCTCCCCAGTGTTAAACAACCCTTCATGATGCACCTTCGCTTCCAGGTCGTAGCCGGGAGCCGCCTCCCCGCCTGGATCCCATTCGAACAGGTATATATGCTTCCCCCTGGAGAAGCCGGAAATCATCTTTCCCTTTGATTCTCCCGAGAATATCAGGTCGTCCCCGTCGTCGCATCTGAACAACACCGAGATGTGTCCCATGGAATCCCAGGCCTGGGAAGTCCCCAGGGGGAAGAACGCCTTTCCCTCCCATAGGGGCATCTTGAGCGTCAAAGAGATGCCTTCCTCGTCCCCGTTATTGAAACCGTAAACCGCCCCGAACAGTTCCTCAAAAATCTCACCCTCTTCCTTGGAAAGATTATACACCTCCTCTGACAGCCTCAGAAACTCGGGGGAATCTGTGGCGTAGAAAGAGAAATATCCCTCGGAGGTCCAAATCCATACCCGATTTCCCGCGACACCCGTATGAGGATCTGCCTCCCAGTCCACACCGTAACTGTACACCTCAGGGTATTCCCGTACGAACTCGGTCAGAGCCTCTATCAATCCGGGATTGCTGGCGGCGAACTGGGAATAGCCTTCTGTGGGCGGCTTCCCCTCCACGGTCACCACGGCGGCGTAATACCCTCCGTACTTCTCCACGGCCTCCTTCACATTCTCGGGAGGAGTGAGACCATGGGAGGCAAAATATTCCTCCACCAGACCCTCCTCCCCGAAGGAAAGGATATCTACCTTCCCACCCTCGAAATCATAGGAGGCTACATTCATTACCACGGAAGCGGACATAGCATACTCTGAAGGAGCTAAAAAAAAGCCAAAAATACCCACCAACTCTACAGCGATTGCATCCCTTCCCCTATCTCCAACTAGCCTACCCACAGTCTCATATCCCTTCGCCTGCTCTTTGATCTTGCGGACATCTCCGGCCATACCTGTCTCGCTGTCAAACTCCCTCCGGGTGACCTCCCCGGCCGATTGAAACTCCGGCCGTGTGGGGAAGGGGAGTACGATGGTTATGTTCGTCTCCGGGTGGAGAGATATGGCACTCAGGAAAAGGGAGACTGTCTGTGCCCCATCTCCCACGTCCACCACACCTATCTGGGTGTTCTCCCTCAAGAGAGCATCCCTGGCGGGGGGAGGGACATAGGGCACACCGTCTCCCATGGAGGAAAAAGACACCTGGGGGGCGGCCAGGAGGAAGATTAGACATAGGATGAACAGTCTCGCCAACCGGAACCTATCCCCTTTCTTACCCAACGTCATCTCGCTCCCTCTATCCCTGCTCCCACATATTAAGCATAACATTTTACTTAATTTTTATCCGTCAAATACCCCATTATTGACTCTCCCCCCCTCGCTCACCCCACCTTTTTCAGCTGCTGCCGGTACATCTCCACCAGTTCCTTGGTGGTGGTGGCCTCCTCCGGGCTCTTGTCGTCCCTCCATCTGCCGGTGAACCTTGGAAAACGGATGGCCAGGCCGCTGCCCTTCCTGATGACATCCCTGGCGCAGGTGTGTATGGGGCTCAGGGTTATCTCCGCCCCGGCGACCTCCATCACCACCTCCGGAACCAGCCAGTAGTCGGCCTCCATCTCGCTCTTGACCCTGGGGTGTATCGTGGGGTGCTCTGTGAACCGCTCCCGCAGGCTGAAGAGGGTCTCGTCGTCGAACCCTGTGCCCAGCTTGCAGACCGTCTCGAAGACGTCTTCTTCGGGGTTGTAGGCCGCCATGAGAAGGGCTCCATAGGCTCCTCCCCTCCGTCCCCGTCCCGCAAAGGCTCCGACGGCCACGAGGTCCACCGTGTCGCTCATCTCGGCCTTGTAGTCCCTCTTGTATTTTATCCACTGCCAGCCCCTTGCCCCTGCCCTATATACGCTGTCCTCTCCTATGCTCTTGGCCATTATTCCCTCGCAACCGGCGGCTATGCTCTCCTGGAAGAACTCTTCCGCCTTCTTTATGTCCCCTGTCTCCAGTGCCGTGCTCAGCCTCACACCCTCTCCCCCGCCCTCTCGTATGAGGGATTCCAGCCTCTTCCTGCGTACCGGGAGGGGGCGGTCCATGAGTTCCTCCCCGTCCAGATAGAGTATGTCGAAGGCGAAGAACACCACCGGGACCTCCTCCATGGCCTTCTGGAGGTTGTATTTTCTCCCCCTTCTGTGGCTTATCTCCTGGAAGGGACGCATCTCTCCGTCAGGCCCAACGGGGACGCATTCGCCCTCGACTATGGCCTCGTGGCCTTTGATGCTCCGCCGGAGGGATTTCACCACGTCGGGGAACTGGTCGGTCAGGTCTTCTAGGTGTCTGCTGTACAGCCTCACCCGTCCGTCGCCGAAGACGTGCGCCTGAAGGCGGAGGCCGTCATACTTGTACTCCAGGAGGCAGGGTCCGCCCATCTTCTCGAAAATCTCCTCCATGCTCTGCACCCTTTCGGCCAGCATGGCACGCAGCGGCACTCCCAGCTTGAGATGTATGTCCCTGACCGCCTCCAGGCCGCCGTGGGCGAGATAGACGGCCACCATGCCTAGGTCGGAGCAGCGGTTGTACGCCGCCTCTATCGTGGGGCGGTCCTCCTTGGAGGCGAAGGCCAGCGAGAGGGCGTCCAGTATGGTCATGTCCGCTATGCCCAGGCGCAGCTTTCCGTCCACCGTCCGGAGGATATATCGGGCCTCCCGGGGGGTGGCGTCGTGCAGCAGCCTTGAGAGTATCTTTATCTTGGCGTCCAGGCTGTCCCTGCCCGAGGCCCTTGCCAGGGTGTCCAGCCCGCTGTGGACCGCCTCCACCGTGAGCGGTTGGGTGAAGAGGCTCTGCTGCCGCTTCCTCTCCAGCACCCTCTCCCCCGTGGTTCCCAGGTCGCCGGTCTCCTTCCACAGGCGGACGATCTCGCTCTCAGGATGGCCGGAGGCGTTGGCTATGGCCCTGACGGCCACCTTTTCCCCGACACCCAGTTCCACGCCCATGAAGTCTGGATAGAGCTTTCCCTGGGTGAGATACACCACCTTGTCCAGTATGTCGGGGGGCGTCTCCTTGAAAAGGTCCACCAGGTGGTCGGTCATCTCCAGCCGTTTGGTGGTGGCCTCCAGGGATTCGTAGGTGTCCACGAGCCGGGCGTACCTCATCATACTACCTCGGACTTCTTTCTCCGCTTCATGAAAGATAGGATGACCAGGGCCAGGAGTAGGGCCCACAGGAGACTGGCGAGCAGTACGGCGCTCCAGAACTCGGGGGAGGACGTGGAGTCGGCGAATGCCTCTCCCAGGGTTCTCTCTCTCACCTCCACCACGGTGCTGTTGCTGGTGGTCGAGTAACCCGTGACCACGGTCACGGTGACGACGTGCCGTCCCTTTTCCGACGGTGTCCAGGGGATTGTTATGGTGGTGGTCTCTCCGGGCAACAGGGTGGGGAGGGGCCGCTGCCCTATGGCGATCCCGTCCACCGTTATCCTCACCGTGGCACCGGAGAGGAGGCCGTTTCCCTCGTTGTCCACCCGGAACGAGATGTCTGTCTGTCTTCTCTTCACCGGGGAACCCGCCCCTATGGAGTGGATATGCGGTTCTCCCCTGTCCACCACCACACGGAGGTCGACCGCGGTGGCATAGGTGCCCTGGGCGGTGTGGCCGGACACCGTTATCATGTATTCTCCGGGCAGGGCGTCCGCTGCCGGTGCGACAGAGAGTGGCCACGTCTTTGTCTCCCCGACAGCCAGGTTTATGGAGGGGGTGTAGGAGGCATGCCATCCTCCCGGATAGGAGGCCGAGAGGAGCAGATCGTATGGTTGGTTGCCGGTGTTCGTTATGGAGAAGGTGAAGGTGGCGTTGACGCCTGCTGCCGGGTCAACATGCTGGAGGTTGGATGCCGTGGACATGTTGAAGGAGTAGGAGGGGACCTGGCTCACGCTCATGGAGCAGGGGGTCGTGGAGACCGTGCTCTCACCGTCACTGGCTCTGAAGGTTATGGTGTAGTCTCCCCACGGGAGGCTGGTGTTTCCCGTGTAGACCACCCCGGTCTCGTAGGTGGTGCCCGAGCCGGACAGCGGGATGGTGGAATGGATCTTTCCTTCCACCACGGCCTCTATCATGGTGGGAGGCTGGTTGTCCGCATCCGAATAGCTCACATGTATCACGAACACCTCGTTCTCGGAGACGTCCACCGGAACGCCCGGGGTTTTGAGCACCGGGGCCTTGTTGGGTATGCCGTCCTCCGGGACCACCGTGGCGTCCTCCCGGACGTTTCCGCTGAGGTCCTTTACCTCCGTCCCCAGGGTTATCTCCGGGGTCTCGTAGGGCTTCAGGCTTGGAGTCACGGTGATGGTCACCGTGCATCCCGCGGAGATGACGTTCTTGACCTCGTGGCCCGCCACCGTGAAGTATGAGGCGTCCAGATAGGAGAGGGGTTCGTCGAACACCATCTGGATTGTGGTATCGTCAACCGTGGAGGCGCTGACTATCGCCGGAGAGATGCCGTCGTTCACGGGGAAGTCTCCTCCCGGGTGACCGTTGCCCGAGGTGTCCAGCACTCCTCCGGATACCAGGAGCCTCGGCGTCTCGTTGGCCTGGAGGGAGGTGTTGAGGACCAGCACGGTCCGGCTTCCGGTGGTGGCTGCGGATAGGACGAGCATCGGTTTCCCGGGGAGGTAGGCGAAGAACATGGATGGGGAGACGCTGGAGGCGTTTATCTCCTCGCTCCACACCACAGTTATCTCTCCTCCGGTCCCTCCGGTGCCTCTGGAGGATGTGAAGGCCTCCACGAGCGTGGGCGGGGCCTGGTCGGATATGTTGGCGGTCATCATGTCCGCCGTGTTCTCGTGCAGGTCGGAGATGCCCGGGGATGTCATGAGAACCAGGCCGGTCTGGCTGGAGGGGTGTTCGGTGCGGATATATATGTTGTCGCCCGACACGGAGGTGTTGATTATCTCCAGTCCGGGTATGAGGAACATGTCCGCCCCGGCGGTGGAGGGGTCCACGGGCTCGGAGAACACGGCCAGGACCATCCCCGGAGACACCAGGGACGCGGAGAGGAGAGCCGGAGGCTGGTGGTCCAGGGTGAAGGATACGCTGGTGTTTCCGGCCGGGAAGGGGTTGCCTAGGACATCCGTAAGCCCGTCTACCGCTATCCTGGCCTCTCCCTCTCCGAGGTTCCGGTCCCCGGGTACGGTGATGCTCACTGCGGAGGCGTTTATCATGGTGTGCAGCACGGGTGTTGAGGCCGTGGCTGATTCCACCGTGAACACGGCCGTCCGGGTGTCCACGGGCTCGGAGAAGGAGATGGTTATGATCCCTCCCGAGGGGCCTATCACCTGCGGCGATACGGTCCAGCCCACTATGGTCGGTGAGAGGGTGTCCACGGTCCACCGGAAGAGGTATGGGGGCATGGTGTTGCCCGCCGGGTCCCTGGCCTGGGAGAGGGTTCCGTTGATCTCTCCGTCTCCCACATCGTCTGCCAGGATTATGGAGGCTGTCCATGTTCTCTTGTCCAGCCATGCCGATGACATGACCGTGGCCGCTCCCGGTGAGAGGTCCAGCAGAAGTGTGGGTGGGGCGGTGGTGTCCATGTCCTCGGAGAAGGTGAAGGTGACGTTGTGCCAGCCTCTCTTGGCGGGCTCCGTGTCCGGTGTGAAGCTTTCGGCCTCCGGGGAGCGGGTGTCTATCCATGTGTGGGTCTCTCCGTAGTACATGGTGTTTCCGGCCGGGTCGCTGGCGTATACTCTGATGGTGTAGAGGACGTTGGCCTGCGGCAGGTATATGACGGGGGCGGCGGGATCCATGTCTCTGGTCTGCCATGTGGTGTTGTCCGTGGAGATGAGGGCCCACAGCCTTTCTATCC
>JAGHBH010000029.1 GCA_021161085.1 Thermoplasmata archaeon
ATATTTATAGTGAGATATGTTATCTGTCATGGCGGCCGGAATGCTCCGGCTGTCCGTTTCCCATACCGTTAGCCTAGACTGTATAGGGAGGATCGACATGAAGTCCATAGTGGAAGAAGTCCTGTCTCGTGCCGGGGCAGCGGAAGCTCCTCCGTCGCCGCTGGCGAACGTCGGCGGTGAGACCACGGCGGAGGATATGGAGCTGGAGCAGGTGCTCCGTGCCCTAAAGACGAACATACGGATAGTCGGATGCGGCGGCGCCGGGTCCAACACCATCAGCCGGCTCGTGGAGTCCGGCATAATGGGTGTGGAGCTGTATGCGGCCAACACGGACGCCCAGCATCTGCTGACCACCAACGCCCCCCACAAGATACTCTTGGGCCGCAGATGCACCAAGGGGCTGGGTGCCGGAGCGATGCCGCAGGTCGGCGAGGAGGCGGCCAGGGAGGCAGAGGAGCAGATCCGCCAGGCCCTCTCCGGAGCGGACATGGTGTTCGTCACCTGCGGCCTGGGAGGAGGGACCGGAACGGGAAGCGCTCCTTTCGTGGCGTCCATAGCCAAGGAGATGGGTGCCCTTACCATAGCCATAGTGACCTATCCGTTCAAGGCCGAGGGAACCCACAGGGTGCAGAATGCGGAGTACGGCTTGAAGCGTCTCAGGAACGTGGCCGACACGGTCATAGTCATCCCCAACGACAAGCTGATAGAGCTGGTGCCCAGGCTTCCCATAGACCAGGCGTTCCGTGTTGCGGACGAGGTGCTGGTCCGATCCATAAAGGGTATAACGGAGATAATCACCAAACCCGGTCTGGTGAACCTGGACTTCAACGACCTCAAGACCATAATGAAGGGTGGCGGCGTTGCCATGATAGGTCTGGGCGAGAGCGACGGCGAGAACCGGGCCGAGGAGGCCATAGAGGAGGCCATCAACTCACCGCTCATAGAGGTGGACATCTCCGAGGCCACCGGGGCGCTGATCAACGTCATCGGCGGGCCGGACATGACCATCAGCGAGGCCCAGAAGGTGGCGGACATGGTGCAGCAGAGGATCAACCCCAACGCCAGGATAATCTGGGGTGCCTCTGTGGACCCCACCCTGGAGCACACGCTCAGGGTTATGGTCGTCATAACCGGCGTCCGGTCCAAGCAGATAATGGGCCGTACGGAGATGGCGGCCCGTGCCCCCGCCCGAGAGGTCGGAATAGACTTCATCCAGTAGGCGGCTCTGATGTTGTGATGGCCTATGGATATAGTGGAGAAGTCCTGGGAGTTACAGCGCCGTATAGAGAACCGGGCCAGCCAGTTCGGGAGGGGAAAGTACGGGCGGGTTCTGAAGATGGCCCGGAAGCCCACCCCGGAGGAGTATGCGAAGATAGTGGAGATAACGGGTCTGGGCATCATCCTCATAGGCGGACTGGGTTTCGTCATATGGCTGGCGTGGTCTGCCATGACCAAGTCCCTGGGCATATAGTTTCTTTGGCTGTGGAGATGATATGTCATGTCTGATGAGATAGGACTTATGGGCGACATGGAACCCCCTGAGGGGGAGGGTAAGGGGGAGGAGAAGGAGGAGCCGAAGAAGGTGGTGAGGAGATACGGTTTCTCCATATCCGTGGACGAGCCCAGGAGAACGGTGGTGGGCGGCAGCGATGTGGTTTTCCACGTTGAATTGGAGAACACAGGGGAGAAGGACGACACCATCGGTCTCAGGGTGACCCGGATGATGACCGCCCGTGAGGGGGAGAGGGCCGCCGAGTGGGCCGTGGACTATCCCGGGGACCTGGAGTTCAGGGACGATGGGGAGGCCAGGGTCTCCGAGGTGGAACTGCCAGTAGGTAAAAAGAGAATCCTGGATTTTGTCGTCCATGTGCCCCACGGCGTCAGATACGGCGACAAGCTGGCCGTCGTTCTTAACTGTGTCTCCCGGGGCGACCCGTTGGTGAGCGACAGCCTCACGCTGGCGGTGGCGGCCAGGCAGGACTATTTCCTTGTCAAGACGGCCTTGGGCCAGGAGAGGGATGTGGTGGATGCCATTGGCAACAGGGCCATAAGGAGCAACGTTGCGGTCTTCGCGGTGCTGGCACCGGCCAAACTGCGGGGATATGTTTTCGTGGAGGCCATGAACAAGGACCGGTTGAAGGATGTCGTCCGGGGTATAAGGAAGGCCCGTGGTGTGGTGGACAGGGGGGACGTGAGCCTCACCTTCGAGGAGATTCTCCCCTATCTCACTCCGAAGCCTCTGGTGTCCGGCATAAAGGAGGGGGATATCGTCGAGCTGGTTTCCGGGCCGTTCAAGGGTGAGAAGGCCAGGGTGATGAGCATTGACGAGTCCCGGGAGGAGATAACCGTGGAACTGTTCGAGGCCATGGTTCCCATCCCGGTGACCATCCGGGGCGATAGTGTCAGGGTGTTGGAGAAGTCCAGGGGGTGAGGGGGATGGAGTTCGTTCTCCTCTCCGGCGGCCTGGGCACCAGGCTGCGTCCTCTGACCTTCCGGCGTCCCAAGGTCCTCGTACCGCTGGCCGGTCGTCCCATCTTGGACTATGTATTGCGTCCTCTGGCGGAGAGGGGTTTTACCATCGTATTTGCCGTGAGCGAGAGGTTTCTGTCCTCCATCGAGAGGCATGTGCGTGAGAACTGGAGCGATCTGGACTGTGTTTTTCATGTGGAGAGGGAGCCGCTGGGAACCGGTGGAGCCGTGAAGAACTGCGAGGAGAGCATCACGGGACGTTTTCTGGTGGGGAATGCTGATGTGATAACCTCCGTGGACCCCTCCAGACTATTGGATTTTCACGAGAGGAGGGGGGGCATGGGTTCCATATCCCTCTACGAGACCCGGGAACCCCACCATTATGGTGTGGTCATGCTGGAGGAGACTCCCGATGGTGGGGGTGGAGGGGGTGGAG
>JAGHBH010000175.1 GCA_021161085.1 Thermoplasmata archaeon
CCTGTGGCATCAACTACTATGGTCTTGGCCTCTGCGTTCCACGTGAGCATCAACGTCGCGCTGGATGCTAACAGCAGAACAACCATCGCAATGGGGATGACCTTTCTGTCGCCCCTGTGCGGTCCCCCGGGCGTCCTATTGCGGGCATCCTTTATTTTCCTTCCGTTCGAACTGGCCTTTCCATTCACCATTTCCGGCGTGCCGTTGTGTCTCATGCCTTTTTCTTCTCTTTCCATTCTTCATCACCTCCGCGGGTGTTATTCTTCATTTTCCCTCCTCTCCTTTTTAAACCCCGGGAGGTGAGGGTCTCCTCTGATTATCACGAGGTGAGAATCAAAAAGTATGAAAAGTGCCCTCAATTCCCCCCAAACCGCCCGTTAAGGTCATTCCCACCAGGCTCACCACCGTCGCCCCTGTCATCCTCATATCCGTCCTCCCTGTCACCGAGGGAAAAAACATCGCTATCTTCCCACATATAGGAACTGCCGGATTTCATTATCAGATGCACCCTCCAGTGTCCGTCAACGAACTCTATCTTGGCCTCTTGCACGTTGGTCACATAGAGGTTGACCCTTTTTCCCCTCCTGTTTAGATATCTCTGGGCCACCCTTATGAGGCCCGCTTTTTCCAGCTCCTTTATCCTCCTGTAGCAGACAGCGATGGGGATGTCCAGCTTCCTGCTCATCTCCTGGGCTCCACAGGGGCCTATTGCCGCTAGAGCCAGGATCTTGGACGCATAGATATCAGTGAATAGTTCCAGTCTGAGGAACTGGGGGTTCGGCACTCCCTCTCCTTCCATCCCGTCATCTCCCGTCGTACACACCCCCTTTCCTCTCGTCGGCATTTTCGCCATGTGTGGTGTGATTATTAATATGATTTTTTGACATTATCACAAGAGATAACGAATCCTCTCCCAGCGGATACTCCTGGTGTGGCAGAGGGAGGAAAGAAAGATCATTCAACAGGCCGACTCTTTCAGGAGACGAAAAGAAGCTGGGGGAGACCACCAGAACAACGGTCTTTTCCTTCAAAACCGCGGTCTCCTTGAGGGTCCACGCCAGTTTCAGCAGGCGCGGGTATCCTATCTTCTCCACCAGGTACCCCACGCAGTCTATTATGACCAGTTCTATCCCCTGCTCCCACATCTCCTCCACCGCCAGCCTCATTATCTCCGGTGTCGGAGGGACCGTTCTGCCCCCCTCTTCCGACCCTCTCTCTCCCACCCAGTAGCACACCTCCACGGACTTGCCCATCATCCCCGCGGCACACAACACCGGATCCTCCCTCGTCAGGAACCCCACACGGCGACCCCATATCCCGACAGCCCAAACCGCCGGGGCGATATCCCTGGGGGACGGAGCGACAATCAGCCCCCCTCCCCTCCTCGGGAAAACCAGGTTTTCCGGCGGTATGGCGAATGACTCCAGAACGCTGTCCACCACCTTCACCATATCAACGCCGCCGGCGGAGATCACAGCCAGTTCCCTCCTCAGCTCTCCTAAAAGGAAATATATCTCGCTGAGCAGCATTCTCCTCTTCTTCCCCACCTCCTGCGGGCTTCCGTCGGCCAGTTTCCCCAGCTGGGCCGCAAGAGCCCTGGTCTGGGAGATGACATCGGATATCCTTCTGACCGCATACCATCGTCTCATTCTCGTACCGGGGCCATTCTGGAGGAGTTCGCTGACTGCTGAGGAAAGGGTATTCTCCAGGAGAAAGAGCATGTCCGGTAGGACCGAGGGGAATTCGAACAGGAGGGTGTTCGTTGTTCTCTCCACTCCCTCCGCCTCCTCCTCTCCGAAGGACACCTTTCCACCACTGGGTGCGACCACTAAGCCCTTTCCACCCTCCATTATGTGACCAGAGATCTGAATGATCACGGATGCGGCCTTTTCCACTGGTAGGGAGGAAAGCCATTCCTCTTCTATATCCACCACCAATAAATCCACGTTCCTCAGGCTATCCGTGGGAATGACCTCTCTATCACCCACCAGCCCCGCAGACGGGAGGGAGTATACCGCCCTATCATCTATCCCCAGAAGGGAAGCGACCTCGTGGGCCTTGTAGGAGGTGAGAACCACCATCCTCTCGTTCGGGGGCAGCGAATGTCTGACAAAATCGATCAAAGCATCCCTGGAGGGAAACACGGAAAAGGTACCTGGCTCCAGCTCCTTCACGCGACAGGCACACGCCAGTCCTTTTCCCCTGGTGGGAATTATCTCCACAGGATTCTGTATAACGGATAGACTCCAGGAGAAAACCACTGGAAGCAGGAATATGCCCGTGATGGAGGGCATATCGTGAACAAACAGTTTGAGCATTAGATAGGCGAAGGCCATAAGGGCCGTGGTGATAACACCCAGAAGCATCATCTTCAACCTTCTCCTGCCCGGCCCTGGGAGGCTGTGTCTGTACCCGTCGGCCATGAACCACATACCCATCAGAGCCTGGGACACCAGGTACGCCAAATATAAAGGCATAAGAAGTGCATCTCCAGTCTTCCACAGTCCACCATCATAGAGGTGAACGTATGTCACTCCCCAGGGGGTGAATATGGTTGCGGAGAGGACGGCTGCGGGAACCATCAGAAGAACAGCCCTCTTTCCATAGAACCTTGGGTTGTAGTACAGCGTGTCGGTGAAGAGCACTAAGAGGGGGCCGGAGAAGAGGAAAGGGATGTGCTTGATCCTGGAAAAGAAGAGTGCGGAATACATGTCAGGACTGGCCTTCTGGGCGAAGTCTATGGCCGTCATCAGGGACAGCGATGTTATGAAGGCTATCAGATACACCATGGCCGAATATATCCGGGGGGAAAAGGAAGTCCTGGATGCCTTGACAGCCAGGGAGATTACGGCTCCTATGGTAATTATGGCTAGGACGAGCGAGGGAAGGCTTCCCACTATCTGAAGCGTGTTCAACCAGACGCACCTCCACTATCATCTTCTCTGCCGTTTATCCCCTCTCCGTCGTTGGCCCCCTCTCCGGCTCTGGGAAACCAGAAATCCCCTATCCTGACACCCAAGCCTATGACCCCGTTCATTCTCATCCGGTATTCCTCCTTTAATCTCGACACGATGGAGGGACCCATTCTCACACCGGAATACGTCTTCTTTCCCAGAACATCCGTTCTAAGAAATAGATAATCGTATAGTATATGTTTATACATTATAGGGGTAAAGGAGATGAGATTTGACACCTGTGGAAAATAGAGGTGGGAACGTTTCTCGCCCACGAGAGGAGGGAGAAGATCGCTGGTCCTGACGGCCGTGGGTCTTATCAC
>JAGHBH010000056.1 GCA_021161085.1 Thermoplasmata archaeon
CCCGAGGCCCCGCCCGGCTTGTACATCCCCCCGGCCAGGAATACCAGAAGCAGGAGAATCGAGGTGGATGCCACCACCAAGTCCTGATATCTTCCGCTGATGGGAACGGGCATCTTCTTCTCGACCCCGGCCTTCTTCACCCCCGCCTTTTTCGCTTCAATCTTTTTCGGTTCCCCTGATCTCCCGGACACCTTTGGCCTTGCCGCAATCTCCGCCTTGCCAGCCCTTCCGGTCATCCTTTTTTCCTCCGGGGGAGCGGCTTTCACGACCGTGGGCTCGGCCCGTGTCTCCACTTCCACGGGTAGGGGCGGGGCGGGTGTCGGCTCGGGTGTGGCCTCCGGTGCAGATATCTCCTTTTCTTCCATCCTCTCCGGTGGCCTGGCCGGTGTGAAGCGGGTGTGACATTTCGGGCATTCCGTGGCGGAGGCCGGTATCCTCTCCTCGCAGATGGGACACTCCACATAGTCCTCCATGGCCTCTCCGAGGGACAACAGGGATTTCAGGAGCTCATCTTCCTCCTCCGGGGGAAGCTCCGGCACATGGGTGACGACCACCTCCTCGGCGAAGATGTCCTCGCCCACCTCCTCATCCTCCTCCTCGAGGGATAGAAGCTCCCCCAGCATCTCCTCCAGTTCCTCGTCGCCCCCGGTATCGGAAGATAGCAACGCCCCCTTCTCCTCCTTTCCCTCTCCCTGGAAAAGTCCTCTGGCAAAGGACAGCTTTATGCCGCACCCGGCACAGTGTTCCGCACCGGCGTCGTTCTCCGCCCCGCAGACGGGACAGGTTATCTTCTCGGCCAAGGACCTTCCACCGAAAAAACACCGGCGGGAGAGTATATAAAAATATCGGACGGCGGTATCTCACGTGCTGTCCTCCCTTCTGACCCTCACCGTGGGCTGGTCGGCAGGTTTTTCTACCCCCCGCCCCTCCGAGTGGGTGATGCTGATATTCGGCGTGGACGAGGCCGGACGTGGGCCGGTGATAGGACCCCTGGTAGTGGCAGGGGTGGCCGTGCCCAGGGATGAAGAACGGATCCTGCGGGAGATGGGGGTGAGGGACAGCAAGAAGATAAGCCCCGGCCGCAGGCAGACCCTGGCAGATGAGATAAAAAGGCGGTGGCCAACTGTCCTGGAAGTGGTCTCTCCGGAGGACATAGACGTGCTCAGGGAGAGAATGACCCTGAACGAGCTGGAGGCCGGTGTGTTCGCATCGGTCATAGAACGTCTGGTCGAGGAGGCGGGGGGGATGGGGGAGGTGTATGTGGATGCTGCGGACGCCAACGAGAGGCACTTCGAGCTCATGGTGCGGGCCCGGCTGGGGGAAAGATGGAGGGCTACGGGGATAACGAGCAGGCACAAGGCGGATGAGATATACCCCGTGGTCTCGGCCGCCAGCATAGTGGCCAAGGTGGAGAGGGACAGGAGGATAGCGGAGATAGAGAGGGAAATCGGGGTGCCCATAGGGAGCGGCTACCCCTCCGATCCCACTACCAGAGTGTTTTTAAAGGAGTGGGTGATGGAACACGGAAGCCTCCCCCCACACACACGTACCTCGTGGAAAACGGCAAAGAAGATACTGGACCAGATTGCCGGACCCGGGGTGGCGGGCGGGCGGATAGACGAATACTGATTATAGAGGAAGCCGAGAGGAGATGGAACGATGAGCGAGATGGAAGCACTCATACAGGAAGGCGTGGAGAAGTTCAAAAAGGCCATAGCGGAAAACCCCGCCTACAAGAAAGAGCTGCAGGGATGGAAAAGGAGGGTGCTCATAGACGCCGGAGAGGAAAAATACCATTTCCTGGTGGAGGACGGGGAGATAAAGGAGATGGGAACCGGAGAGATAGAGGCCGACATAACAGTCACCGCGGAACCAGAGATATTCATCGGACTCCTCAAGAAAGAGATAAGCCCCATGAAAGCCATAGCGAAGAAACAGCTCAAGATAAACGCCAGCCTCTCGGACATGCTCAAACTGAGAAAGTTTTTTTAGTGATTTAAAAATGAGAGATGGAAGAGAGTTACGGGTGTAGAATTATAGACTATAGAATATAAGTAACAGATTATCACTAATCGGATGATGGATGGGGGCTGTGCAGTATCCTCTCTATTGTTGACTACCAATTTTTATCTAGGTCAAACACCCTGTGGCGGTCTAGCCTGAGGGTGCTCCGAGTGTTGAGTTGAGGGCCCTGCTTGTTGAAAAGCTTTTGCCATTTCCTCGTATTCCATCTTTTTCTTATATTTTATACATGCATCAACTACTTCCTGGACGTATCTTCGAGTATTGATGGGGTCCGGGATTCCACGCCAGATGACACCTCCAGCCAGCATTATCTGCCTTTGCCATCCCAAAATGCCCCCACCGATGCCTGCGGTGGAGAATATTATCGTCCCGAAGCCAAGAAGCCTCTCGAATATTCCCTGTTTTAGTGTTACATTTTGTACTTTGTCATGGGGGCAGTCCATTGATTGTCTACTGATGATGCCTGTCTTTGCTAGTATCCTCTTCTGGGTTAGAGCATAATTTGTATTTCTCCACACTGTGTAATTGTATAAGAGGCTGAGACCTCCTCCAGCGATAACGCCGGCCACGCTAATCGCTATTGCACTAGCAAGTGTATAGGTGGTGATAGCAAGCTCTAATGGCCAGACTATAATTAGACTCAGAAACCAACCTATGGGATCTATGCCAATAGCAATTAGATAAAGAATCATACCTACGACTAATATCGGGGAGTCATCATAAATCCCGCCGATAAATAGAGCGATACCGATGGAACAAAAAAACAAAAATAGAATTGGCCTCAATATAAAAGTTATCAGAGCGGGTCTTGTTTCAAATATTACTGATTCATCTTTAGAAATTGAATCTCTGGGGAACGAACCCGGTTCGTTCGTTGGGGGTGGTGGAGGCAAACCCGGGATGTTTAGAGTTAAACTTGCTCCATAAGGCTGCCAACTTCCTACTGGTGGGGGCGGTTGATAAATTGATGGGGGTGAGGGCGGTCCTTGCATCTTTTTTCCTCCTATGGTTAGACCTTAGAGGGTATAATAGTGTAGGAATATATAAAATTGACGATGTCCATTGTGTTATTTCAGATGTGTGATTTAAAACTGTGAGAAAAGGACGACATCGATGTCAGGAGAATCACAAAAAGCGTGTTGGGGGAAATGAAGCGCAAACGTTTAATCCCCCCGGTGCATCCCCCTGCCGGCGGTTTCCATGAGCGACCACAACAAGACGTATGACGATTTCATAGGGTTCATGAAGGAGAACACCTGCATATCGAGGTCCATAGCCCTTCTGGACTGGGATCAGCAGACGTATATGCCTCCCAATGGTATAGAGGCGAGGGCGGCCTCCCAGGCGGTTCTCCAGGGGATACTGCACGAGCGTGTGGTGTCCGAGCGTATGGGCGGTTATCTGAGGGAGCTTTCCAGATCGGAGGTGTACGAGTCTCTGGATGAGTTCCAGAAGACCAATGTGAGGGAGATGAAGCGTCTCTACGAGAGGGAGGTTAAGCTGCCCTCCGAGCTGGTGAAGGAGCTGGCCAGCCTGCAGTCTCTCTCCCAGAATGCGTGGGTCAAGGCCCGCCAGGATAGCGATTTCAAGGCTTTTCAACCCTATCTGGAGAAGATGATAGAGCTCAAGAAACAGGTGGCGGAGCACATAGGATATGAGGATACCCCGTACGACCCGCTTCTGGACGAGTACGAGCCGTATACGTTGACCCGGGACATAAAGTCCATCTTCTCGAGGTTCAGGGACAAGCTGGTTCCTGTTGTCAGGAGGATAATAGACGAGGGGGAGAACATGGACGAGGAGAGGCTGAAGGGCGACTATCCCCTGGACAAGCAGGAGGCCTTCTCCCGCTTCATCGCGGCGGAGATGGGATACGATTTCAACTCCGGCAGGCTGGACAAGGCGGCTCATCCCTTCACCACCACCATAGGCGGGGGGGATGTGAGGATAACCACCAGATACGACGAAAGGGACCCCCGGCCGGCGCTCTTCGCCACCATCCACGAGGCGGGCCATGCCCTCTATGAACAGGGCTTCCTGCCCGAGCACTACGGGACCTTGATGGCGGAGTCCATCTCCCTGGGCTATCACGAATCCCAGTCCAGGATGTGGGAGAACATGGTGGGCCGCAGCCTGGGCTTCTGGAAACACTACTATCCCTCCCTCCAGGAATATTTCCCCGGGCCGCTGTCCGGTGTTGATGTGGAGACCTTCCACCGGTGGGTGAACATAGTAAAGCCCTCCTTCATCCGGGTGGAGGCGGACGAGGTCACCTACAACCTCCACATCCTGCTGAGGTTCGAGATGGAGACCGGCCTCATAGAGGGGGACATAGACCCGGGAGAGGCTCCCGAGGCGTGGAACGAGAAGATGGAGAAATATCTGGGAATAACGCCGGAGAAGGACAGCGACGGCGTGCTCCAGGACGTGCACTGGTCCCTGGGTCTCTTCGGATACTTCCCCACCTACACCCTGGGCAACCTCTACGCCGCGCAGCTCTTCAACCAGGCCAGGAAGGACATCCCCTCCCTGGACGAGGACATATCCTCCGGCCGCCTGCTCCCACTTCGTGAGTGGCTGAGGGAGAACGTCCACAAACACGGGATGCGGTATACCGCCAAGGAGCTCACGGAAATGGTGACGGGCGAAGGTCTGAACGAGGACCACTTCATAAGATATCTTAAGTCCAAGTACGGCGAGATATACGGGCTCAGCCTCTGACCTTCTCGGCCAGCACGACGCTGTTTCCCCTTACGCCCACCAGAACCGCCCCAACACGGGATGCTATATCCTCGGCCATATTCTGCCGTTCTACGGGCTGCATGCCCTTCGGGAGTTTTAGCTTGACCGTTTTCCTCTTCTCCAGCTGGTCGGCCACCTCGGCCAGGAACTCCTCGGTGACACCGTTCTTTCCAACCCTCAGCGTGGCGGCGATATGCCACACACCCCCCTCGGTCTTTCCGCTCTTTCCGTCTCCCATCTCATCTCCTCCTCTCATTCCCAGTTTCCCTTTCCTGACGCCGTTTATCTCCTCTCTTTTCCCTGAGATATGGAAAACGCTGGACCCTCCCGCAGGAGAGACATTCCACCCTCACCCTGTATTTGGACAGCCGAACCCGGGCGTTTTTCCCCGGGACAAGGAAGGAATCGCATCCCCTGCAGATGTGCAGCCTGTACCTGTGGGGAACGGGGACGTTGTACCTCATACCTATCTTCCTGAGGAGGTGCACGTATCTGGCCGCCCGCTCCATATCTCCGTGGAGAGCCTCCTCCTCGGCCAGCCCGAACAGGATGTCTATTCTCTCCCTGGCGATGCCCCTCGCCTCCCTTTTTCTCTTCAGCCTCTTCTTCCTGCTCATCTCTCCCGCCTAATGCCCACCAGACGGCAATAGTATTAAATCGTTCCGAAGGATAGGGCCCCCCGGTGATAGGATGGACCCCGGAATCCGTTCCCAGAGGATAAAGAAGATATATGCAGGCATAGAGGAGGAGGCGGAGGGTGAAGACGGAGATAAGGAGGAGTGGGCGGGGGATGTGGAGGTCATAATTTTCCTGAACGCCACGGAACCCCACGTGGACAGGGGCTTCTTCTACATCACCGGAGCAACGGAGGGCGTGTTCGAGGGAGCGGTGGCCGCCATATACCCCGACGGAAATGGGCTGCTGGTCGTCTCCATGCTGGAGGAGGAGACCGCCAAAAAGACGGGCATGCCGCTCCACATCTACAAGGACAGGGAGGAGTGGAAGGAGCGGGTCAGAGAGGCCCTGGGAAACCCGGGGGTCATAGGCATACACGGCGAGGAACTCACATATTCCTCGTATCTGAAGATAAAAGACCTCTACCCAGAGGCCAGGATAGTGGACGTCACCGAAGCCGTATCCCACGCCAGGGCGGTCAAGGACAGCGGGGAGATAGAGCGCATAAAGGAGGCATGCAGGATAGCCAGCAGAGCGGCTGAGACCGTGGTAGAAGCCGTGGCAGAGGGCGTAAGGGAACACGAGCTGGCTGCGGAACTCTCCTACCAGATGCAGAAGATGGGGGCCTCGGGAAACTCCTTCGACCCCATATCGGCCTTCGGACCCAACAGCGCCGAACCCCACTATCTGGCGGGCGACAGGGCCGCCAAAAAGGGAGACGCCATACTATTGGACTTCGGCTGCAACTACAAACGATACGCATCCGACATAACACGGACCATGTTCCTCGGAAAAGCCGACAGGGAACAGAGGGAGGTCTACGAGACCGTCCTCCACGCCCAGCAGATAGGGATAGACGCCGTGGAGCCCGGGGCCAACGGGGCCGATGTGGATCGAAAGGTGCGGGACTACATAGACTCCACACCCTACAAGGGGAAGTTCATACACAGCACGGGCCACAGCATAGGCCTCTCCGTCCACGACGGCTTCGCCATAAACCACAAGATAGACCTTCCCCTCAGGGAGGGGATGGTCTTCACCGTGGAGCCGGGCATATACCTCCCGGGGAGGTTCGGGGTAAGAATAGAGGATGACATACTGGTAACCTCCAACGGCGCGGAGGTGCTGACCACGGCCCCCAAGGACCTCCTGGAGATACTCTGACCCGCATCCCCTGACGGTCGCCGCATCCCCACACACCATCCCTCAGGCCTCAGGGGCCTTTTCTCCGCATTCTCCTCCTCTTCCGCATCTTTCTCACATAGGGAGGCACGGTCCACACCCTCCAGTACCACAGGGCGGCCCCGGCCAGGCCCACAAGGGCCAGAACGGCTCCCACCAGCATCCACGGCAGGCCGCCGTTGCTTTTCCCCTCCACACTATCCAGCATCAGATAGATGGTGGTATCCCCCTCGCTGTACACCAGCCAGGGCATACGCTCGCCCAGAACCACGTGGACATCCTCCCCGCCAGCCCTGTCCCCTATCC